>NZ_AUTL01000130.1:0-23960 GCF_000498015.1 Pseudoalteromonas sp. TAE79 | reverse complement strand
TGCATATTCCGGAGCATCGTGAACAGTGATTCCGGCCCATCGTGAACACCCGTTCTGGTTTTAGCGTGAACGCTCATTCCGGTTTTATCGTGAACACTTTTGACTGATTTTCCGGAATCGGTGTTCACACCAAACCAGTACAATTTCAACGCATTGATTATTAATTACTTTGTTAAGCTATTTCCTTTTTGTATTACTGAGGAAGGGATATGGCGACTAAGAGGATCACAATGCGTAAAATTCGAGAAGTGTTGAGGCTACATTTTGCTGCCCAACTCAGTGTCAGAAAAATAAGTGCCAGCACTAAGATCAGTGTCGGTGGTATTCAAAAACTACTCACTAAAGCCAGAGCTTTATCGTTAAGTTGGCCACTGCCCGACGAGCTTGATGATTCTGTGCTTGCTAGTCAGTTCTATCCTCGCGCCGACACTCGGCCATCCCAGCGATTTGAAGTGCCAGATTGGCCAGCCATTCGAAAAGAATTAACGGGCAAAGGCGTCACCAAGAACTTACTCTGGGAAGAATATACTCAGCAATATCCGAATCGTTGTTACAGCTATTCTCAGTTCTGCGATCGCTACATGACCTGGCTTAAAAAGCAAAAACGTTCGATGCGACAAGTGCATAAAGCAGGAGAAAAACTCTTTGTCGATTATGCGGGTCAAACGATGCCCATTGTTTGTAATGCGACGGGTGAAGTGAAGTTCGCCCAGATATTCGTGGCGGTGATGGGCGCATCAAATTATACATTTTGTGAAGCAACCTGGAGCCAAAGTCTACCCGACTGGATCGGCAGTCACGTGCGAGCATTTGAATTTATCGGCGGTATACCTGACATGGTTATCCCCGATAATTTACGCAGTGGTGTCAGTAAAGCGTGTCGCTACGACCCTGATGTTAACCCGAGTTATCAGCAATTGGCCGCGCATTATGGCACCGTGATTGTGCCTGCTCGTCCCAGAAAACCACAAGATAAAGCCAAGGCCGAAGTGGGCGTGCAAATCATTGAACGCTGGATACTCGCCAAGTTACGACACCAAACCTTTTTCTCATTAGCTGAGCTAAACCATTGCATCAAAGCCTTACTGCTTGAGGTCAATAATAAGCCCTTTAAGCAACTGAGTGGGACACGACAATCATGGTTCGAGTCAATCGACAAACCCGCCCTCGCGCCCATGCCCAAACTAGCTTATCAATTCACGGATATTAAACACGTCAAAGTGAATATTGATTATCACGTTCAGTATGATAACCATCTTTACTCGGTACCCCATCACTTGGTGGGTGAAAAGCTTGAACTTCATGCCAAAGACAACTTGATTGAGGCTTATTTCAAGCATAAACGCATCACCAGTCACCCGAGAAAATATCATCCGGGCATGACCACCACATCCGAGCACATGCCTGTAAAGCATGAGAAGCATCATAAATGGTCACCAGGGCGTTTAATGAATTGGGCGAAAGATATTGGAGATGACGTTTTGCTCTGGGTGAAAGCACAATTGGCACAGAAACAACATGAAGAACAAGCGTATCGTGTGTGCTTAGGCTTACTCAACCTATCAAGAAGCTATCCCGCCGATCGGCTCAATAACGCCTGTGCGATAGCCAATCAATACAGTTTATATCGGTTAAAACATATCAAAGACATACTCAGTAGCAACCAAGATAAATTGCCGCGAACGCAAGAAGAGCCGTCGACGTTATTGCCACAATCCCATGAAAATATCCGTGGTCCTAAAAGCTTCCATTAAGGTAAGGAAATTCTATGTTAGAACAAACGATAACTCAGCTTCGTCAACTCAAACTCAGTGGTATGGCCAACGCCTTAGTGAGCCAAATAGAACAACCAAGTACTTATGAAGGGTTGTCCTTCGATGAGCGACTACAACTGCTAGCAGACAGTGAAGCCCAAGACCGAGAGAGCCGAAAACAACAACGCTTACTTAAAGCGGCAAAACTTAAATTAGCCGCTAACGCCAGAGACATAGATTATCATCACCCGCGAGGTCTCAATCAATCGATGATGGCATCGCTACTGCAATGTGATTGGCTGAATAAATCACAAAACTTACTCATCACAGGCCCTTGCGGTAGCGGTAAAACCTATATCACTTGTGCGCTTGCGCATACAGGATGCATGAAAGGCTACAGCGTTAAATATTACCGACTCTCAAGGTTGATGCTTGCGCTGACACAAGCCAAAGCAGATGGCACTTACAGTCGAATGTTACAGTCACTCGCTAAGATCGACTTACTCGTTTTAGATGATTGGGGGCTTGAGCCACTTAAAGCGGCACAACGAAATGACTTAATGGAGATCATGGATGATAGGCACGGCAGTTCATCAACCGCCATCATCAGTCAATTACCCACCGAAGAATGGCATCAATCCATCGGCGATAATACCTTAGCCGATGCCATTTTAGATCGACTAATGCACAATGCTCATCGGATAAAATTAAAGGGGGAGTCTATGAGAAAAATTCAATCTAAAATTGACCATCGTGAACACTTAGGTTAAAAATGTCATGAACCCAATGCGTGGAATTTAAGTGTTCACGATAAAACCGGAATCGGTGTTCACCATCACCGGAATACGCACTGGAAGCATAGTAAAGTTATGATTACTTCTCAGAGCATTCACGGCACCAATGGCCGGATAGAGGTTGAACATATCAGCTTGCATAAAACGGTATTCAGTATTTACTTTTTCTGCACATCTTCGACCCTTAAATGACTTCCCCTTACTATTTACACACTGCTTATGTCCATTTCGCCATTCGCTAAAAGTACGACCAAAGTTTTCTGCTGGAACAACATGCTCCCATTCAATTTTTTTTGCTCGTTTGACGTACTTTGTTGTAGAAAAACCCTTTGGTGCAGTTACTTTTTTATTAACGTCAAATGTCGCACCACAATAAAGTGTAATGCGGTGATTGTTATAAACCTGCTTTTCTAGAAGTCGTTTAGCTTTGCTAAATGAGTCAATTTCTTGGTTTGCTGAAGAGGCAGCAGAGAAGATAAGTGTTGCTAACAGTGAAATTGTGGATGCTTTCATTATGATTCTTGGTACCTATTTCAGTTTAAATATGTCACATATAATAAATGAATTAATAAGCTAGTTCTCACTTGTGGTGACTGATAATTTTAATTTTTAGAACTCAGATACTATGCCATTAAAATTTAATGGGAAAGCTATTTCCCAGTCTATGTATTGTCATTTTGATACTGCCCAGAGCACACCGAGCAAAAGAAATAAGAATATCCTTTTGTATTTTTACGGTTTTGAGAACTCTCTCCTTTAGCGCCTCGAAAAGATGCGCACGGTTAGTGCATCTCGGCCGAAGCCTTGCTGCTTCGATTTGTTAAGTGTTAAAGGCACGATACTAAAAACTCTGGGGTGAAATACAATTTTACCCGCCCCTTTCCAGATTCATATACCACTTTCTCCAAAAACTTTATAGGTTCTTTTTTACCTTCGAACTGAACCATAGCCTTGGAGAAAGCAGAGGCAGCCCTTTTTATGTCTCTGTATGGATTTTCCGACTCAATAAAAATTTCTTGCCACTCACTTGCAAAAATTGTTACTGGGTTGGAGATGCCAAACAAATAACTTAGAGGCTCTAATTTCGACAATGCTAATGTTCTCAAGCGCATGGCGCTGAGAGGCATATTATAGGAAGCATTAATTAATTTGTTAGGCATATTAATCATGGTAATACTTTTCTCCTGAAGTGAAATTTTTTATATCTTTTCACTTATCGAAACTAAAGTAACGACCATTTGACCATATTTACGTTTTTTACACTTAGCACCTTATTGAACACCATTTTAATGGTTTAACGCACCAAAATTGCATATATTACATACCTTAATAACTCCATTAATATGCCGGTTAACAATGTTATGGGACAGATTAAGAGTCAAATCATCAAAACAAAAACAAGTTTAACTTTTCTATATCTGGTTATCGCTCAAAGCTGTCATTCTTCTTCTAAATTCCAACTTTAAGCTGATGAGAATATCAGCTAGGTGCTGTAAGCAAGTAGAAATATAGCCATGCACCATGATAACGATGATTATTTTACAGATCTAATGCCGTGGGGGGCTTAGCTAGACTTCGATTATAGCTAAGCTGTCTGTACACACTTCATCACTTTGAAGTAGGGGAGTCTGAGATTAAAATTCGCTTGTCGTAGTTGCTTACCTAATTAGCCTTCAAGCTTACTCCAAGAAAGTATCAATTTTCCTGAATTCACTAGGCGCTATACCCACTGATTTTTTAAACCGTTTAGAGAAATTAAATATATTAGGATACCCCACGTAAACGGCAATATGTGCAATAGGCCAGCGGGTATTTAATAATAAGTTTTTAGCCCGCTCTATTCGTAAATAAATAAGCTGTTGTATGGGGCTTTTACCAAATTGAGCTAGACATAAACGATGTAAATGCGGCGGTGAGTAATGTGCATACTCGCACATTTTCTTTATTGTCCAACCAAACTGTAAACGCTTATCTACCTCTTCAAATAAACCAATTAAACGATTATGCGCCGCCCCCTGAGAGTTGTTTTGTAACGTAGTATTTAAATAATGACTTAAAACAGGCGTTACGCTTTCGCGTAAGTTAGCGTTGGGTTCGCTGTATAAAAGCTCCATAGCAAGATGCAACGACTCAAGCTTTTGATCGGTTAATACCAATGCTTGCGCAAGGTTTAAATGCTTCCAACGTTTGGTGTTTGCAAGGTTTAACCAAATCACATCCCAATGTTCCCCATCTATTTTAACTTCAAAGCTTTGCTTAGCTGGTAACACAATAAGTGTATTGGCATTAAGCGTGTACTGCTCATTTTGTGTGGTTAATTTACCTTGCCCCGCAAGCGTATAAAAAAGCGTATGTTCTAAGGGGGCTGTACGTGCCACGCAATAACGCCCCAATAGGTTTGAACAACCTGCTAGCGCTATTTCTAGGTTTGGCATTTGTGCGAGCGTTTGTGAATCTATAAAGCGCTCTGTGCAGTGCGGGCCAATATCGAGTATATCTTTAATGTTGTAGCGCATAATACAATGATAGCTTTGGATAAATAAATGAGAGCTTTAAGCATAACCCCTGTGATTATTTTTAGCTATATTTAGCGCATTATAATTGCCCGTTTATGCAACAGGAATAAACATGACCTCTTTACAGCACATAATTAATCGTCGCGATTGGGAAAATCCAATTACAGTACAAGTTAATCAAGTAAAAGCACATAGCCCACTTAACGGCTTTAAAACAATTGAAGACGCCCGTGAAAATACACAGTCGCAGAAGAAAAGTTTAAACGGGCAGTGGGATTTTAAATTATTTGATAAGCCCGAAGCGGTCGATGAGTCGTTATTGTATGAGAAGATAAGTAAAGAGCTAAGCGGCGACTGGCAAAGTATTACTGTGCCTTCTAACTGGCAACTACACGGCTTTGATAAACCCATTTACTGTAATGTTAAATACCCATTTGCAGTAAACCCGCCATTTGTACCAAGCGATAACCCTACTGGTTGTTACCGCACTGAATTTACAATCACACCTGAGCAGTTAACGCAGCGTAACCATATAATTTTTGAAGGCGTTAACTCGGCTTTTCATCTTTGGTGTAACGGGCAGTGGGTGGGGTATTCACAAGATAGCCGCTTACCGAGCGAATTTGATTTAAGTGAGCTTTTAGTTGTCGGTACTAACCGTATTGCCGTTATGGTTATTCGTTGGAGTGATGGCAGTTATTTAGAAGATCAGGATATGTGGTGGCTAAGCGGTATTTTTCGCGATGTTAACTTACTTACAAAACCGCAAAGCCAAATACGCGATGTGTTTATAACCCCCGATTTAGACGCTTGCTATCGCGATGCAACGCTACATATAAAAACTGCGATAAATGCGCCAAATAACTACCAAGTAGCAGTACAGATTTTTGATGGTAAAACATCACTGTGCGAGCCGAAAATTCAAAGCACTAACAATAAACGTGTTGATGAAAAAGGGGGGTGGAGCGATGTCGTATTTCAAACAATAGCAATACGAAGCCCTAAAAAGTGGACCGCCGAAACGCCGTACTTATATCGTTGCGTAGTAAGCCTGCTTGATGAACAAGGCAATACAGTCGACGTTGAAGCCTATAACATTGGTTTTAGAAAAGTAGAAATGCTTAACGGGCAGCTGTGTGTAAATGGCAAACCGTTACTTATACGGGGTGTTAACCGACACGAACATCACCCAGAAAACGGCCATGCTGTTAGCACTGCCGATATGATTGAAGATATTAAGCTGATGAAGCAAAATAACTTTAATGCCGTACGTACAGCTCATTACCCTAACCATCCACTTTTTTACGAGCTATGTGACGAGCTAGGTTTATACGTGGTTGATGAAGCGAATATAGAAACCCATGGCATGTTTCCTATGGGGCGTTTAGCAAGCGATCCGCTATGGGCAGGTGCATTTATGTCGCGTTATACGCAAATGGTTGAGCGCGATAAAAACCACGCCTCAATTATTATTTGGTCACTTGGAAACGAATGCGGGCACGGCGCAAATCATGATGCTATGTATGGCTGGTCAAAAAGCTTTGACCCTTCTCGCCCAGTGCAATACGAGGGCGGCGGTGCAAACACGACAGCTACCGATATTATTTGCCCAATGTACTCCCGTGTAGATACCGATATTAAAGACGATGCGGTACCTAAGTATTCAATTAAAAAATGGCTGAGCTTACCGGGTGAAACTCGTCCACTTATTTTATGTGAGTACGCCCATGCTATGGGTAATAGCTTAGGTAGCTTTGACGATTACTGGCAGGCATTTAGAGAATACCCACGGCTGCAAGGCGGCTTTATTTGGGATTGGGTAGATCAAGGTTTATCTAAAATTGACGAGAACGGCAAGCATTATTGGGCTTACGGCGGCGACTTTGGTGATGAACTAAACGACCGCCAGTTTTGTATAAACGGCTTATTGTTCCCGGATCGTACACCGCATCCTAGCCTATTTGAAGCTAAATACAGCCAGCAACATTTACAATTTACACTGCGCGAGCAAAATCAAAATCAAAACCAAAACCAATACAGCATTGATGTATTTAGCGATTACGTATTTAGGCACACCGATAACGAAAAACTCGTTTGGCAATTAATACAAAATGGCGTGTGTGTTGAGCAAGGCGAAATGGCACTTAATATTGCTCCGCAAAGTACGCACACTTTAACCATTAAAACTAAAACAGCGTTTGAGCATGGTGCGCAATATTACCTTAATTTAGATGTAGCACTAATTAACGACTCACACTTTGCAAACGCTAATCACGTTATGGATTCAGAACAGTTTAAGCTTATAAATAGTAATAATTTAAACAGTAAATCATTTGCATCAGCTACAGAGAAAAGCGTTATAAGTGTTAATGAAACCGACTCCCACCTAAGTATTGAAAACAATACATTTAAACTTGTTTTTAATCAACAATCAGGACTTATAGAGCAGTGGTTACAAGACGATACACAAGTTATTAGTAGCCCACTGGTTGATAACTTTTATCGTGCCCCACTTGATAACGACATTGGTGTAAGCGAAGTGGACAACCTAGACCCTAATGCATGGGAAGCACGCTGGTCGCGCGCAGGTATAGGGCAATGGCAGCGCACATGTAGCTCAATCAATGCTGTGCAATCAAGCGTTGATGTCCGTATTACTTGTGTATTTAATTACGAATTTAATGGCGTGCTACAAGCACAAACACAGTGGCTATATACGCTCAATAATACAGGTACTATTAGCTTAAATGTTGATGTGAACTTAAACGACACCCTACCACCAATGCCGCGAATAGGGTTAAGTACAACGATTAACAAGCAAAGCGATACAAAAGTAAACTGGCTAGGGTTAGGTCCTTTTGAAAACTACCCAGATCGTAAATCCGCTGCACGTTTTGGTTATTACAGCTTGAGCTTAAATGAGCTATATACACCGTATATATTCCCAACTGATAACGGTCTGCGTAGCGATTGCCAATTACTGAGCATTAATAACTTAATCGTGACTGGCGCGTTTTTGTTTGCCGCCAGTGAGTATTCGCAAAATATGCTAACGCAAGCTAAACACACTAACGAACTAATTGCTGATGATTGCATTCATGTACATATTGATCATCAACATATGGGTGTAGGTGGCGATGATTCGTGGAGTCCAAGTACCCATAAAGAGTATTTATTAGAGCAAAAAAATTATAATTACTCGCTTACACTTACTGGGGGGATTACAACTTAACCTGTTTACTTATCATAAATTCATAGTAAGTAGATTATGTTTATTCAGTAATTTAATTAAAAGGAAAGTATTTTGATTGCTAAAGAAAGAAATTCTTTACAGAGTATCCAGCTTAGTGATGGTGAGAACTTAATTGCAGAAATAATACCATTCGGCGCAATAGTAAAAAGTATTAAATTTAAAAAACAGGAGGTTACGCTTAGTGTAGATGATCTCCAATACTATGTTGAAAACCCTTTTTATTTAGGTGCCACTATTGGCCGGTATGCAAATCGGATTGAAGGGGGGTGCTTTAATTTATCAGGTACACAATATAAGTTAGCAAAAAACAATGGTCCAAATAGTTTGCACGGTGGCATAAAGGGTTTTAATAAAGTGCTTTGGGAAGTGAGCAAGCAAAGTGCTAATGAAGTAGAGCTTTATTATTGCTCTGCAGATGGCGAGGAGGGGTTTCCTGGTCAGCTGCAAGTTTGGCAAACCATTACCGCAAACAATGGTCAATTAGTCTTGAGTTTTAAAGCCGTCAGTAATAAAGAAACTCTAGTCAATTTTACTAATCATTGTTACTTCAACCTTGAAGGTAGCGACACTATTGAAAATCATTTATTACAAGTAAATGCCACGCACTTTTTACCTATTGATGAAAACAATATTCCAATCAGTGAGCCTATTCCTGTTGCTAAAAGCTGCTTTGATTTCACTCAATCTAAACTGGTGGGTAGCGCACTTGAACAAAGTCATCCGCAGTTAGACATAGCTTCTGGAATCGACCATTGCTATGTATATGAAGATGATAATAGCCTCAAGTTAATGGCTAGCTTAACATCCACTCTTACTAATATTAATTTAACGCTTTTTAGTACTCAGCCAGGTATGCAGCTTTACACTGCTAACTTTGTTGACTTACCTTTTAAAGCGCGCCAGGCATTGTGTTTAGAGGCGCAAAACTGGCCTGATGCACCAAATAAAAAGGGTTTTCCTAAAGCAAATTTATTGCCAGGTGAAACGTATGAACAAGTTATCATTTATGCATTTTCATAAAAACACACTGAATAATGTTAATTTAAATGAGTTAAAAGTTACTCAAAGTTAAGTGAAAGGTTGCGCTTTAAGTCAATTTAAAGTATTTATAGTATAAATACTATTTGAAGCAATTCAGACCACACGACAATAAAATGACTACACACAATCAGGAGTTTTTTAAAAATGGTAATTAACAATAAGTTATCGTTCAACAAGAAAACCGCACTCAGTATTGCTATCACAGGTATATTGGCAAGCGGAACTGTTGCGGCTCAAGGTGTTGAAAACGACACACCTACAGTCGCGAATAAAGATGTTGAAGTTATCGCAGTAACAGGTATTCGTAGTAGTTTGCGTTCATCGATGTTGGATAAAAAAGCATCTAATGTGGTAACCGATGGAATTAAAGCAGAAGATCTTGGTAAATTCCCTGATTTAAACGTAGCAGAATCTCTGCAACGTATTACAGGTGTAGCAATTGACCGGAGTGGTGGTGAAGGACAAGCGGTAACTATCCGTGGTTTTGGTCCACAATTTAATACTGTACTTGTTAATGGCCGTCAAATTGCAACAGACAGTGCAGGCCGTGAGTTTAATTTTGATGTATTAGCTGCGGATCAAATCACCGGTGCTGATATTTATAAAAGTAACACAGCAATACTTCAGGAAGGCGGTATTGGTGGCACTGTTAACGTAACTACAGCTCGCCCTTTTGACTTTGGTGGTTTGCATGTTTTAGGTTCAGTTAAAGGTATGTACGAAAGCCTTTCTGAAGAAGTCTCACCGTCAGCATCATTTTTGATAAGTAATACGTTTAATGATGACAAGCTAGGTGTTCTTTTTGCTATCACTAACCAACAACGTAAGCTTCAGAATAATCAAATACTAACAGCAGGTTGGCGCGGCGGCCAAACAATATCTAATCCACAAGATGGCGTATTGTTTGACAATGCATACATTCCACGCAACTGGGACCAAATAGTTGATGAGCAAGATCGTGAACGTACGAACGCAAGCTTAGTACTTCAATATGCGCCGTCGGAGGATGTCACAATCACTGTTGATGGTATGATTTCTAAATTTGAAGTCGATTCAACGGTACGAGATTTAGCATCGTGGTTTGAACCTGATCGCGTTGGTAGCGCAACTATCGATCCAAAAACAGGCACGCTTTTGACCTTTACTCAAGAAGTTGGTTTAGGCGCACCTAGTGGTGACCCTGCAAGTGACTTTGTATCAAAAACAAGTAATTCACGCGATGTAACTAATAAAGCATTTGGTATTAACGTTGATTGGCAAGTAAACGATTCATTAAAAGCAAAATTTGATGTTTCTCGTTCAACGGCTGAAAACGACCGTGCCGGTAAGGATCGCTCTAACGTCGTAGGTATTATTAATAGCTATAACTTTGATGGTACAGGTAGTATACCAACAGTCCAACATGATGGTTTCGAAAACGGGGCATTACCAGATCCTAGTCTTGCACGCCTTCATATCAACGTAAAGGGTGATCAATTTACAGACGAAGATGAAATTACTGAAGTAAAGGCTGACTTCGAATATGTGCCCGATAAAGGTCCTGTTGAAAGAATTAATTTTGGTGCTTACCGTCAAGAGCGTGAAAAGTCGAGTTTCCAAATTTATGGAACTCAAAATTATTTTAGTGGGTATAGAGTTCCAGCACCACTTGATGCTATTGATTTTGAAGCCTACTCTGCTAGTAATTACTTCCCAGGTTTAATTGATACATTTTATAGCTATGACGGCGATAAGCTGGTTAGTTATTTAGCTGAACAAGGTTTTCCTATTGAGCCAACGCTACAAAATAACCGTTATACAATCAACGAAGATATCACTAGCTTATACATGGACTTTACACTTGGTTTTGACCTAGCTGATATGCCTGTAACTGTTAACTTAGGTGCACGTTATTCTGAAACTGACATTGATGTCGCAGCAGTACAAAGTTTTATCAGTGATGTAGTACCAACTCCTGATGCAACATTGTTTGCTAACGTATTTGGTCCAGCGACAAATATTGAACAAGGAACTAGTTACTCAAACTTACTACCATCTCTCAATGTGAAGCTTGAACTACAAGAAAATATGATACTACGCTTTGCTGCATACGATAGTATAACACGCCCAACCATGTCGCAGTTATCTCCTGCTACAACATTTAATGAGCCACGCCGTCAAAACTTAACAGCCAATGGTGGTAACCCTGCACTCAAACCATTCCAATCAGAAAACTGGGATATCTCTTATGAGTGGTATTATAACGATGCAAACTTATTTAGTTTTGCAGTGTTTAGTAAAGAAGTTGATGATTTCATAGTCACATTAACAGGTTCTGAAACTTATGAAATGGCTGACAGAACAGGTCCTGGCTTTGCATGTACTACATGTACAGGGCAAATCGATGATGAGCTAAATGGTAGTTCAGAAGTATACACTACCACTCGACCTCAAAATGGTGAGTCAGCGAAAGTAACAGGTTACGAATTTGGTGTAACTCATATGTTTGAAAGTGGCTTTGGCTTTATAGCTAATGCGACCGTAGTTAATAGCGATATTAGCGTTGGTGCTGACACTACACAAACATTCGCACTTGAAGGGTTAGGCGATTCACAAAATTTGGTGTTGTTTTATGAGCAAGATAACTGGCAAGCGCGAGTTGCATTTAACAACCGTGAAGGTTTCTTACGCTTAGTTGATAATGGATTTAATGGCGAACCTGTGAATGTTGAAACCTACGGGCAATGGGATATTAGCGCAAGCTATGATATCAACGAGAACTTTACTATTTTTGCAGAAGGGATCAACATTACTGAAGAAGAGTTAGTACAAACAGGTCGTTTTGCTAATCAAATTTATTCTATAGAAGATAATGGTTCGCGATACGCGTTTGGTATTCGAGGGTCGTTTTAACTAATAATAGAGGCAAGTACTTTGCCTCTGATTATTTTATTAGAGTGCTACATGTGCTAATGCCAATAAGTTTGGCTTAGCCATAGCGCCCAACCCTAAGAAATTACGTCTATACAGCAAATGCCCGTTAGGGCATTTGCTGTATAGACGTTACTAGAAAGCGTTCAAAGAGCAGTTCATTATGAATAAAACAATAAAAACAGTCGCGGTAATTGGTGGCGGTACAGCCGGATGGCTAAGTGCTGCAATTATAGCATCACATCACCAAAGTCAAAATGGTGATGGCTTAAAAGTGATGTTGGTTGAATCCTCAGATATTCCAACTATTGGCGTAGGTGAAGGTACTTGGCCCACGATGAAAAATACACTTCAGCAAATAGGTTTGCGTGAAGTTGATGTTTTTAAAGCCTGTAATGCCACTTTTAAACAAGGCGGGAAGTTTGTAAATTGGACCCATGGCAATAACGACTTCTATTACCATCCATTTACTGTACCACTAGGTTACGGACGTATAGATTTAGCTCCTTACTTAGATAACGTTGAAAACTATGCACAACAAACTAACTTCCAACATGATATTTGTGAAGAAAACCTAGCACCACGCAGTATTACACAAGGTGAATATCAAGGTGATTGTAACTATGCTTATCATTTCGATGCAGGTGCCTTTGCTGATTTATTAAAGCAGCACTGTAAAAATAACCTAGGTGTTGAGCATATTATTGGCACAGTTGATAAAGTAAAGCTTGATAATAGTGGAGAGATAAACGAGCTTACTCTGAAAGATAGTACTCATACTATAAACGCCGATTTATACATAGATTGCACTGGTTTTTCATCGCTGTTGTTAGGTCAAACGCTTAACGTACCATTTAAAAAAATAGACCATGTATTGTTTAACGACAGTGCACTTGCTATGAAAGTCCCTTACGGTGAAGATGATCAATCCATTGCTAGTCATACTATTGCTACCGCTCAAAATGCAGGTTGGATTTGGGATATAGGCTTAACAGACCGCCGTGGTGTAGGTCACGTATATTCAAGCAAATTTTTATCGGATGACGAAGCTGAGGAAAACTTACGGAACTATTTAGGCGATGCAGCGAAGGGCTTAACCGCTCGCAAAATAAGCTTTGAATCAGGGTATCGTGAGAAGTTTTGGCATAAAAACTGTGTTGCTATTGGTATGTCGGCAGGATTTGTAGAGCCACTTGAAGCAACCGCAATTATGTTAGTAGAGATTTCAGCTCGCTTCGTAGCAGAACACATGCCAACTGATACACAGGTCATGCCTATTATAGCTAAACGCTTTAACGAACAGATGGATTACCGTTGGCAGCGTATTATCGATTTTTTAAAACTGCATTACATGCTGTCTAAGCGTCCAGAACCTTATTGGCAAGCACATGTTAAACCTGAAACTATTCCACAAAGCTTACAAGAAGACCTGTTGGTTTGGGGAGGGCGCGGTCCACTTATTCAAGATTTCCATGGTTCATTAGAGTTATTCCCTGCTGCTAGTTATCAATATGTTTTGTATGGTATGGGTTTTAAGCCCGACTTTACTAAGCAAGCGTATTTATATACACAACATACGCAAGCAAAACAAATAATTGAACGTAACACTCAATTAACACAGCAGATGTTGCAAACTTTGCCGCCACACCGTGCTTACATAAACCAGTGGTTGGCAGCTAACTCAATTTAAGGATGTGTGAAGATGGCAATTAAAAAATTATCAAACACAGAACATCAAGCATTAAAAGTTAACCCTAATGCTGCGGCAATTTATGCATCAACCAAGCATTTACTTAATTTAAGAGCAACAGAAGTAGCTAAAGTAACGTGCGATCTTCCTGTGTTTTTTGCACGTAATGCACAAAATGGTAGCTATACAATTTCAGCCCTAACCAGTTTTAATGCTAATAAAAATTTATTAGTAAATAACACAAAATGGCACGCACTTTATACACCAATGTGTATGCAATCATATCCACTTTATTTATTAACACACGATGCTAATAGTAGTGATTACTTTGTTGCTATAGATGAAGAAAGCTCAGTAGTAAATATAGAGCAAGGTGAAGCGTTATTTGATAATAAAGGAACCCCAAGTTTATTTTTAAGCGCGCAGAAAAAACTACTCGAAGCTGATTTAAAAAACGATTATCTCACTTATAAATTTACACAAGAGTTAGTGCGTTTAGGGCTTATAAAGGATATTGATATTATTTTGCAGTTCGAACAAGGCGACCCTCAAACTATTCAAGGCTTGAGTACCGTTGACGAAGATAAGCTTCAAGCACTTGATCATGACACTATTGTTAACTTACATAAGCAAGGTTACTTAAATGTGTTAAATAGCATGTTAATTTCACTTTTTCAGCTTAACGCCTTAGTAAAAATTCATAATCAGCATCCAGAACTCAAGCCTTTAAAGCAAATTAAATTAGAGCTAAGTCGAGATGCGCACGCATTTTAGCGTGTCTGTTTTCACACACATATAAGAGACACACACATGTCAGATAACATTTTACAGTTAGTGGTTTTTGTTTTTGTCACCGCATTAATTGGTGGCCTTACTTATTGGAAATGTCGAGGTCAAAATCGCAATAACGGACAAAGCCAAACCAAAGAGTATTTTTTAGCGGGCGGTGGCCTTACTTGGATTTTTGTTGCAGGTTCGATCACATTAACTAATCTAAGTACCGATCAGCTTGTAGGTATGAATGGTAACCAAATGGCGTTACTAGTTTGGTGGGAATTAGCATCAATTATTGGCTTAATTATTTTAGCTAAAGTGTTTATTCCAGTTTATTACAAATACAATTGTACTACCACGACAGAGTTATTGGAAAAGCGCTATAACAACAAGCATATTCGCGCTGTTATTGGTGGGTTGTTCTTTTTAGGTAATGCACTTATTTATATGCCAGCGGTAATCTACTCTGGTGCGCTATTTATGCAAACCATGTTTAAAGTTGATATACCATTAATGTACATAGCAACCGCTTTTGCTATTATAGGTGCCATTTATGCCTTTTTTGGTGGGCTACGTGCAGTTGCTGTATCGGATACATACAACGGGCTACTCGTGCTAGGTATGGCAATACTAGTCGTGTTCTTAGCGCTTAACGCAATTGATTACGACTTTAGCGGTATTCCAGAAGAGCGCTTAACGTTAATTGGCGGGCCTGATTCGCCTATCCCTTGGCCAACGCTACTGACTGGTATGATATTCATTCAGATGTTTTACTGGGGAACTAATCAAACGATTACACAGCGCGCTATGGCAGCACCTAATGTCAAAGAAGCGCAAAAAGGGATATTTGCGGCAGCAGGTATTCGCCTTTTGATTGTTCCGGCAATCGTGGTATTACCGGGTATTATTTCGTTTAAGCTTTATGGTGATATTGGCGACGCCGCTTATGGTCGAATTGTGGGCGATGTAATACCTACATGGTTAACAGGTGTGTTTGCCGCAGCAATGGCTGCAGCAGTGCTTTCAACTTATAACAGTTTACTAAACTCATCTACGGCATTATATGTGTGTGATATTCACGAAGCATATTTTAATAAAGAACCAAGTGTTGTAAAGCTAAGTGGTTATGTAACATTGCTACTAACAAGCTTAACGCTTGTACTTGTGCCTATTTATCAACAGGCCGATAGCATCATTAATTTACTGCAACAATTGAATGGCCTGCTAAGCATGCCTATATTTTCTATTTTTGTTGTGGGCTTGCTATTTAAAAATGTTGATGCGCGAGCAGGTATTGCAGCTGTAATCTTAGGAGTTACTATGTACGGTATGCTGACCTTTAAAAACTCACCATTACATACTGATTTGCATTATATTCATGTAATGCCTATTACCTTAATTGTATGCGTAGCTTTTGCATTGATTGTAAATAAGGTTGTATTTGGCTTAACAGCTCAATGGGCTGGTAAGTCACCTGCAATTGAAGTTATTGGATCTGCTCAAGAGCAAAAATAAATTACCAATTGTTAAAGCTGACAAATCGGTCAAGGGGGTGCTCTGGCCGATTTTTACTTTTAGAAGCCTTATTAAGTACAGGAAAGTTTGTGATTTAGGTGCAATAGTCTATTAACAATTTATTTGTATGATATATACTATTATTAATTATTCCCATCTGATAGATTATGCCTTGAGCAACGATAGGCATATAAACTCAGGATATAACTAATATACCTTCATTATATTTACAACTCACACAATGGATAAAAGGATAGGAGAATCATGGCTGACACTAAATTATTTTATCGATTAGACAGTGCAAATTGCACTGTAATTTTCGACTGTCAAAGAAAAACACCTTCGTTACTATACTTTGGTAAAAAATTATCAGAGCAAACTACAGAAACTATGTTAGCTCAACTTGCTACCCGCCAAGAAGTGAAATGTGCTGTAGTTGAAGAAGCACCCATTTCCCTTTCACCATTATTAGGTGAAGGTTTTACTGGTGCACCAGGGCTTGAGTTAATAAATGATTCTATTGCTTGGTCAGTTGGTCCACAGCTTAAAGAAGTTCGCCAGCCTTTAAATTCAACAATTGAGTTTTTAAGTGTAGATACATTACGTGGTATTGAATTACTGCACAGTATTACGCTCGATAATGATACCGATGTATTGAGCGCGCATACTGTACTAACTAATTTAGGCGATTTGCCATTAAACGTTAACTTCTGTGCTGCACCAACATTTCCGTTACCAGATAGCATAAATAAAATTGTAAGCTTCGAGGGTCGTTGGGCGAATGAGTTTCAACGCCAATCAGTTGATTTAACACTAGGTAGTTTTGTACGTGAAAATCGTAAGGGTAAAACATCACACGACGTATTTCCTGGTTTATTAGTACATAGTGAAGGCGCAGGAGAGCAGCATGGCGAGTGTTATGGTTTCCACTTAGGTTGGAGTGGTAATAATAAATTGCGTGCAGAGTTATTACCCGAAGGGCGCCGTTACGTACAAATGGGTGAATTGCTATTACCTGGTGAACTTACTCTTTCTAAAGGCGAAACTTACCAAAGCCCTAATATTTATAGCTCATTCTCAAACAAGGGGTTTAGCGCGCTTTCTCGTAATTTTCACCGTTTTGTTAAAGCAAATCTACTTACTCAAGCACAACGTGAGAAAGCACGTCCGGTGCATTATAATACATGGGAAGGAATTTACTTCACCCATGATGTAGATACTCTTAAAGAGTTAGCTGACAAAGTTGCTCCATTAGGTGTTGAGCGCTTTGTACTTGATGATGGTTGGTTTAAAGGGCGTCATGACGACAATGCAGGACTTGGTGATTGGACTGTAGACTATGATGTGTATCCTGATGGTTTGTTGCCAATAATCGAGCATGTAAATGGCTTAGGTATGGAGTTTGGCCTTTGGTTTGAGCCTGAAATGGTAAACCCAGATAGTGACCTTTACCGTGCTCACCCTGATTGGGTGTTAGGCTCAGAAAATAATGAGCAATTAAGCTTCAGAAATCAATTCGTGCTTGATTTAACTCGTACAGAAGTTATTGAGTACTTATACACAGCAATCCACGATATCTTAGTTGAGTACCCAGCGATAAAGTATATTAAGTGGGATATGAACCGTGATATTAACCATGCAGGTAACTTTTCAGGAAAACCTGCGGTGCATCAACAAACACTTGCACTTTATCGTTTAATTGACCGTATTAAAGCCGCGCATCCTGGGCTTGAAATAGAAAGCTGTTCATCAGGTGGTGCCCGTGTAGATTACGGCGTACTTGCACATACAGACCGTGTATGGACGTCAGATTCTAACGATGCGCTTGATCGCCTTGAAATTCAGCGTGGTTGTTCGTTCTTCTTCCCATCGTCGGTAATGGGGGCTCATGTAGGTCCTCGGGATTGTCACATTACAGGGCGTAACGTAAGTATTGAAATGCGTGCTGCTGTATCAATGTTTGGTCATATGGGCATTGAAATGGACCCACGTGAATTAACTGATCACGAATACAGCGCACTTAAAGCAGCTATTTCTCTACATAAAGAGCATCGTGACTTTATTCATGCTGCAGATTTATACCGCCTTGATAGCGACGATTTATCAATTAACTTTGGTTTAATCGATGAGCGAAAATCAAAAGCATTATTTGCTTATAACAGCGTGCGCGAAACACCGCGTACAGCGCCTAATAAGCTTCGCTTTGTTGGCCTAGATGCTGATGCGCAGTACACACTTAGCTTAGTATGGCCTGTTAAATTTGAAGAGTATCGTCCATCTTCTATTGCTGCGGTAAATGGACAGAAATTCACAGGTGAAGCGTTAATGCAATTTGGTCTACAAATGCCAATATCATTTCCACAAACATCACTTGTTTTTGAACTTAATAAAATTTAAAGTTTAAAGAAAAAGTAGCAAAAGGGAGCAAGTAAGCTCCCTTTTTAAAGCCTTCAAAATATTAAACTAATCTAGATTCAATTAATTCAAGGGCTTCTTCTAAAATTGTTTCTACTGCTTTTTTAGCTCGTTCAGGGTTGCGTGATTTAATGGTATTTAAAATATCTGCATGTTTTGCTACATCAGCACCAGGCACGCCTTTTATATGATTTGTATAACGAATGCTTACGCGTAAAGCTGTACTGATAAACTCAGTTAACTGTACAAAAAATCGATTATTACTGGCAACTAATATACTAGTATGAAAAGCAATATCTGCTTCCAGCGTATCATCCAATCCTTTGTCAGCATCTGCCATACGCGCTAATGCATTATCAATTTCTGCGAGTTGCTCAGCTGTGGCACTTATAGCTGCAAGGGCTGCAGCCTGTGGCTCAAGCGCTACACGTACTTGGGTGAATTCTTTTAACAATGAAAGTGACGGGTTACTGCTTAGAATCCAGCGTAATACATCAGTATCAAACATATTCCAGCTACTTTCAGGTAGAACACGAATACCTTGTTTAGGACGAGAAGATATTAACCCTTTAGCTGAGAGCATTTTTACCGCTTCTCGAGTTGCGCTGCGGCTTACATCGTATTTAATACATAAGTCAGCTTCAGAAGGCAGCCCTTCATTTATAGGGTAAATACCACGCACAATAGCAAACCCTAGATCGTGAGCGAGTTGTTGCGTTAAATTTTGACGAGGTTGGCTTTTCATTACGCAGAATTCCGAGTTGAGATATTACTTTATTATATAGCATATATCATATTAATGTACGTATAGATATGCTATAAACTTTTATTAGTAAATGTTTAACACAGTGATAAAAGCTCTGCTTGGTTCATTATAGATTTATTATGGTGTTAAATAGGAGTGAATATACACTGTATGGAGAATCTAATTTGAACACCTTAACCCAATATCATAGCCTTAGAGGTAAAGTTATCTTTATTACTGGCGGTGCTTCAGGCATCGGAAAGGCAATGGTTGAATCGTTTGCTAAGCAGGATGCTAAAGTGGCATTTATAGATATAGACGATGACTCCGCACGAGTGCTTATTAACAGCCTCCCAGAGGCTAATTTATGGTATAGACAAGTCGATGTAACAGACTCATATGCTCTGCAAAAGTCACTAGTTGATGCGAGTTTAGTTCTTGGTAATATTAATGTACTAGTTAATAACGTAGCAAACGATCGTCGCCAAGCAAGTGAAGAAGTTACAGTTAATGATTGGGAACAATGCTTACAAATAAATTTAAATCCAGCCTTTTTTGCCTCTCAAGTCGCAATGTCTTTTATGCAAAAAGAGAACTCAGGTAGCATAATAAATTTTAGCTCTATTAACGCTATTATGGGGCAACCCCAAATGGCAGGCTATGTAACCGCTAAAGCGGGTATCATAGGAATGACTAAAGCATTAGCTCGAGATTATGGTGAATTTGGTATTCGAGTAAACGCTATTTTACCTGGTTGGGTCGCCACAAAGCGGCAACTAGCAAGCTGGTTTACTGAGGAAGAACAAGTAAAATGGATGGCAGCTATGGCATTAAAAAAATTAGTTACACCTGAGGATGTTGCAAATTTAGCACTATTTTTAGCTGCAGATGAAAGTAGTATGATCACCGGGCAAAGTATTAAAATTGACGGCGGGAGGCTTTAAAACTTGACTGCTTCACCATCTTTTATTGCTGTTGACTGGGGAACGAGCCA
Organism: Pseudoalteromonas sp. TAE79; assembly: GCF_000498015.1. Classification (NCBI taxonomy): domain Bacteria; kingdom Pseudomonadati; phylum Pseudomonadota; class Gammaproteobacteria; order Alteromonadales; family Pseudoalteromonadaceae; genus Pseudoalteromonas; species Pseudoalteromonas sp. TAE79. The sequence continues at coordinate 3,559 of NZ_AUTL01000130.1, read as the reverse complement.
TTTACGTGCTTATTTATGTGAAGTGCAAACGCAATCAACATTTAAGTTATTAGCGCAACGCGACGGACCCGGCGTAGTAAAAGCTAGCCAACACTTTGGGCAAACCTTAGTTGATACAGTTGGTGACTGGGAGCAAGAGTATGGCAGTTTACCTATTTATATTTCAGGGCAGATCACCTCGAATATTGGCTGGCATGTAACGCCTTATTTAGAGTGTCCAATTAACCCTGAAGAGTTACTTAATTTAGCAGTGAGCTTTAGTTATGCAGGACTTACTATAAAGGCGTTACCTGGTACAAAGTGCATGCTGAAAAATAATTTATTTGACGTAATGCGTGGTGAAGAACTTCAAATTCTGGGGTTTTTAAAAGAAAACCCCGAATACCAGCATGTTAAAGTGCTACTTTGTTTGCCGGGTACCCATACAAAGTGGGTGTTATTAGACCGCGGTGAAATAATATGCTTTAAAACAGCAATGACCGGTGAATTATACGATTTATTATGTAATCAAAGTGTTTTAATTCCTAACGATTGCGCAAAAGGAGAGTTTGACTGGGAATCATTTGAACAAGGTTGTGAGCTTACTTTAGGTAGTGATAACGGGAACTTGGCGCATGGTATTTTTAGTGTGCGTACTCGTCAACTTTCAAAGGATTTAACTCCAGTACAAGCAAAAGCATATTTATCGGGCGTCTTAATTGGCAGCGATGTAAGAGCATCTCGCCATGCTAGCGAATGGCAATTATTAAGTGATACGCAAGTAGTAGTTATTGGTACAGAGCAACTTAATAAATGTTTTATTACAGCACTGAAGCAAATCGGTGTTAAGAGTATTGGGGTTGATGTTAAAGCAGCGACGCTTAGTGGCTTTAATTATTTATTTAATTTAGAGATGAAAGAATAGCCCCTCTATTATGAGGGGCTATATGACTGCATGTTATTAAGCACTTTTAGCTGACTTGTTGTACTCAATATAGTGATTAAGAGTAGTAATTTGTTCAGGATTGAAACGTAGTCCTAGCTTTGTGCGTCGCCACAATATGTCGCTTGTACTATTAGCCCATTCATAATTCAATAGATAATCCACTTCTGCCGCATATAAATTATGACCGAAGTTTTGACCTAAATCACTCAACTGCTTTGTGCTACCTAAAACATTTACAGCACGCGTACCATAAGTACGTATCAAACGATTTAAGAGTACCTCTGGTAACCACTTATAGCTTGATTTTAATTGTTTTTTAAGTGTTTTTACAGAGCTAAAATCACCACCGGGCAAAACATTATGTTTCGTCCATGGTTTGCCTATTTGCGGATAAAAGCTTTCAAGCTTATTAATTGCAGCTTCTGCAAGTTTTCGATAAGTGGTAATTTTACCGCCAAATACACTCAGTAACGGCGTGCGCTGACCGTCACTTGAAAGTTCTAATTTATAGTCCCGAGTAACAGCCTGTGCATTAACCGACTCGTCATCAAGTAATGGCCTTACCCCAGAAAAGGTATGTACTATATCTTCACGTTTAATAAGCTTTTTAAAGTAGTTATTAGTAATATCGATAAGATAATCGATTTCTTCGTCACTTATTTTTACATCCTGTGCAGCACCATTATATTCAACATCGGTAGTACCAATTAGAGAATAATCATCCTCAAACGGCAACACAAACACAATGCGATTATCTTTATTTTGTAAAATATAAGCATGTGATTCATCATGAATACGCGGTACAACAATATGACTGCCCTTTACAAGGCGAATATTTTGTGGCGATTTCTCTTCAAGTGTTTCATCAAACAGTTTAGCCACCCAAGGACCTGCTGCATTTACAATACCTTTAACTGAAATATCATAGTGCAGTTTAGTGTCTTGCTGTTCTAGGGTTACTTGCCATGTGTCTTGCTCGCGGCGCGCTTTCACGCATTTTGTTTGCGTGGCAATAACAGCGCCTCTTTCTTGAGCGGCTAATGCATTTAAAATGACTAAACGAGAGTCATCAACCCATCCATCTGCATATTCAAAGCCTTTAGTGATTGAAGGCTCCAATACACTATGTTTGCCAAATTTGATACTTTTAGACGCAGGTAAGGTAATCCGTTTAGCTAAGTTGTCGTACATAAAAAGACCAACCCGAATCATCCAAGCAGGGCGCAGATGTTTCTGATGTGGCAATCTAAAAGTAAGCGGCCACATAATGTGAGGAGCATTTTTTAGAAGTACTTCACGCTCAGCTAGCGCTTCTTTTACTAATCTAAACTCGTAATGCTCTAGGTAGCGTAGTCCACCATGGATCAGCTTGGAGCTATTTGAAGATGTTGCAGAAGCTAAATCAGACTGTTCGCACAAAAGTACTTTAAGCCCTCTTCCTGCAGCATCAGCTGCTATGCCAGTGCCGTTTACGCCACCACCGATGACGAGTAAGTCATATTCATTATCTGCTAATTTCACCGATCACCTTCTATTTATTATATGAAAACATTGAATTTACTGGTCACAACTATCATTAGTTAAGCAAACTTGAGCAACACAGTGCTGCCATTTTGCATATAGATCGTTACGTTCGTCGACGCTCATTGTTGGTTCGAAACGGTGATCACATGTCCACATTTTAGATAATTGCTCTGTTGACTCGTAAACCCCTGCTTGAAGACCTGCTAAGTAAGCGACACCTAGAGAAGTTGTTTCGGTTACTGTAGGACGCTCAACTGTCGCACCTAAAATATTTGATAAAAACGCCATTGCCCAATTATTTTTAACCATACCACCATCAACACGCAGTACACTTGGGCGCAAACCATCACGCTCCATCGCCTTTTGTAAATCTTTAGTTTGATAACCTACCGATTGCAACGCTGCGGCAACGATGGTGCTAATACCTGAGTCACGTGTGAGGCCTAAAATAGCGCCACGCGCATTAGGATCCCAATACGGAGCGCCAAGCCCTGTGAACGAAGGAACTAGGAATACGCCATGATCCAGTGGTACATCTTTTACTATCGACTCACTTTCACCAGCATGGCTTAGTAGTTTCAAGCCTTCAACAATCCACTGCATGGTTGCGCCAGCCATAAAAATACTGCCTTCAATAGCATAAGTTGGTTTGCCATTTAAGCGATATGCAACAGTGGTTAACAAACGATTTTCAGAAGTAAGTGCTTTTTCACCGGTATTAAGCATGAGAAAGCAACCTGTACCATAGGTGCTTTTTGCCATCCCTTGTTCGAAGCATGCATGACCTACAAGTGCGGCTTGTTGGTCACCTGCAATACCACAGATACGGATTGGCGAACCAAAAATATTATCACTCGTTGAACCAAATTCATCTGCAGAGTCCATCACTTCTGGCAGCATAGATTCTGGAACCTCAAATAAATCGAGTAATTCTGGATCCCACTGTTGAGTATGGATATTAAATAACATGGTGCGCGATGCATTCGTTGCATCAGTACGGTGTTCTTTCCCACCGGTTAGGTGCCAAAGTAAATAAGTATCAACTGTCCCAAAAGCAAGCTCGCCGGCAAGCGCTTGTTCGCGAGCACCTTCCACGTTATCTAAAATCCA
>NZ_AUTL01000129.1:0-4715 GCF_000498015.1 Pseudoalteromonas sp. TAE79 | reverse complement strand
GAACATGGCCCAAATGGAGAAATAAATCAAAAAACATTGACTCAATATTGGAAGAGTAGTTTTAAAGGTAACAGTGGTATTGTCGATCCAATTTTAACCACGAATACAGACACTTTATCTTATATCGTAAAGGACAAAAGAGTTACTAAACATGTTAACAGTGACAGCTTTACTAAAAGTTATATCTATAATATTTATGATGCACCTGAGCAAGTTGTTCTAGCAGGGCCATCGGGTACTTTTTATAAAAAGCAGTTTTACCAGCATGACACTTTAAATTGGATTTTAAATTTACCTACCATCACCCAAGTATCAAGCGATGATCAAAACTATATAGAAACTAAACGCATTCAGTACAATGCTTTTTCGAATAGTTACTTTTCAAACCAACAATTACCATCAAAAGTGTACCTATTTGGTCAACTACAACGTACTTTCACTGATTACACCGCACAAGGCAATGTTGAGCGAATAGAGTTTAATTCAAATCGTTCAGTAGGCACTGGTAAGCGTTTTATTGAATATGCAAACTACAAGCGCGGTTTACCGCAGGTAATAACGGTGCCAAATAGGTCAACCACAGGAAGCATGAGTGCGGGTAGGGTAGTTGATAATAACGGGTGGGTAACTCGTACAACCGATTATAATGGCGTATCAACTAATTACACCTATGATGACATGGGTCGTATTAAATCCGTAGATTTAACAAATGATGCGGTTAATGGCAGCTGGTACGACACGTTATATACTTGGCATAACGATACCAATACCCGCACTGCGTCAACGTGTACGTTAGATAGTTCACGGACCGCATGTACAGGTAACGCTGTATTCAAAACTACAGAGTACTATGACAACTTACTGCGACTGACAAAAACAAAAAGCCAAGATTTAGTCAATAGCTCTGCAGCAAATAGTACCCGTTATCAGCGTTTCGAATATAACTACTTGAATCAGCCAACGTTCCAATCTTATGCAAGCGCAAATATAAGTGAAAATAAAGGCACTACAACCGTTTATGATTCACTAGGTCGACAGCAAAGTGTTACAACAAGTGGATTAGGCACCGTTAATTACGCCTATTTATCTGGTAATCGTATAGAAGTAACGGATGCAAAAGGTCACGTAACAACCACAACCTATCAAGCCTTTGGTTCACCAAGTTACTCGCGCGCAATAAAAATAGAATCGCCTGAGAATGTAACCACCACATTAGATATTGATATATTTGGTTTAACACATTCTATTACACAAGCAGGTGCTAACCAGTATGGAAATTCAACGAGTGTTACTGAACGTCGTTATTACGACAATAGTAAACAGTTATGTTTAACTACACGACCGGATGTAGGCAATACCCTTTATAAGCACAATGTAATAGGTGAACTCATCTGGAGCCAAGGTGGCGTTGCTAATACACAATGTACCAGTACAGCGCCGAGTGGGAGTACTTTTTATACATATGAAAACTTAGGCAGTCTTAAACAAGTTAACTACCCAGATGCTTCAGGTGATGTTAGCTACGAGCGCGATAACAACGGGAACGTTAAAACCTTAACAGCTGGTAATGTAATTCATCGTTATGAGTACAACAACCAAAATCGCCTCGAAGAAGAGCAGCTATTTGTGGGTAATGAACTACCTCTAATGCTTAATTATAAATACAATGCTTTGCAACAGCGTGAACAGTTAGGTTACCCAGATGGAACTATTGTAAACTTCAAACCCAATGGCTTTGGAGCACCAACAGAAGTACAAATGTATAATAGTGGCAACGTTGCCTTAAGCTTTGCCAAAAACGCTGAATATTATGCAAATGGCATGCTTGATTCATTCACTTATGGTAATGGTGTCACCCATAAAACCACCTTGCATGCAGATAGCTTATTACCCAAACAGCTTAAAGACACCGGCCCCACAGGGTCGAGTATTCCAAGCACGGTGATGTCACTCACTTATGACTATGACCATAATGCAAATGTGACGTCGATTATGGATGGTCAAAACAGCGCCTATAGTTTAACTAATTTACAGTATGACGGCCTCGACCGCTTAACCCGCACGATAGGCGGCTCCGGTATTGGTTCAAGCACGTTACGCTACGATGGTTTAGGCAACATCACCTACTACCAAAGCAAAGGTAAAACACTTAATTATACCTACGACTATACAAAAAACCGCTTAAGCAGTGTAACCGGCGTGAGTGGTCGGTATGGCTCAATAGGCTATGATACCCGCGGAAATATTACTAACAACGGCGCATATAGTTTAGATTTTAATGCGGCCAATCAACTTACCACAGCGAAAGGTAATAGCTATTTATATGATGGTCACAACCGCCGCGTAAAACAGAGCGATGGCAATGGCATCAGCTATTCAATGTACAGCCAAGATGGTACATTACTGTACAGAGAAAAAGGCGACACCATAACAGGCAACGGCACTAACTATATTTACTTAGGTAAAAAACTGATTGCCAAGTACGGTGACGTAACACCGCAAACACTGAATGACAGCCGTCAGCACAGCCGCCCATTTGGTGAATCGATAGAAGCACCCAAAGATGACGTAGGGTACACAGGGCATAAATTCGACACCGACTTAGGGTTGAGTTATATGCAGGCACGATACTATGATCCAGTTATTGGGCGGTTTTATTCGAATGATCCTATTGGCATGACTGATGTTCATACCTTTAATCGATATGCGTATGTAGCAAATAATCCTTATAAATATACCGATCCAACAGGAATGAGTGCTTGTGAAAATAGTAGCAAAACATCCTGTATACAGTCAGATACGTTTTCTGAAGAGACTTCTAGCGGGCAAAATGTTGTAGCTTCAGAGAGTGTTGCAAATGCAATGGTCAGCGGAAAGGGTAAAGTAGCTGTAAAGTCTGGTACTGTCGAAAAAATAGGATTTGTTATGCCTGATGGAAATGGTGGGCATGAAGTAGTAACGGCCTCAGATGCTACTACTGGTAACACTTCTAATACAGATACAGCGTCAGCAGTTAAACCAGAGGGTGCCGCAGCAGTAATTCACGGGCATATAGATGGTCGCTCTGATGGTGTGCTAAGTCCTGCTGATGCATCCCCTTTAAAAAGTGGTTTACCTAATGGTGTCGTTAGTGAAGGCCGTGTAGGTGTTACTGAACTTAAAAATGGTCGTTTGCAGTTTAGAATGCTTAAAGGAAAAATGACGAGACGAGAAGCTAAGATTCAGCAAAAAAATCTGAATAAACAGCAAGCAGATTTCTAAATAATAAGAGGTTCGTAATGTTTAAATTTATTTTATTGCCAATACTGGTGATATTTCCAATGCTAGCAAGTTGTTCAGCTATGAGTGATGAAACTCTCATTATTCTCGCTTACCCCAAAGAAATAAGGATAAGTGATAAATCGTGCTCGGAGTTTTTAAAAGATAGTGCAAACATTTGTATGGATGGTGTAATTGAACTGAAATACGAAGTAGATGAAGTTATTTCAGGTCGATTTGATGATAAAACTATTTCAATAATTGATTTTTATCATAGTAACGGATTTCCTAAATATGTAACTGAATATCCAGTTTACTTTACTCTGAGAAAAAATGGAGATACTTATTTTTTAGTCAATGATGCAAAATTAATTGATGGAAAAGAAGAATTCTGGATCTGTGGTAGTAACCTTGATCCTAATGTTTCTGACGGGCATGCTGATGAGCCTCCTTATAAAGAGCTTAACTCTGATACATGCAAAAAGGGAGTTGAACTAGAACGGCTTAAAAAGTATTTTCAATAAAATGGGTCGGTGAAAAATTAACAGGACACTCATTCTAAATAAAATAGCACAATATTAAAGCGAAAACGTTAACTTCACTGAAAGCGGTAATATTGTTAACTAAAACTAACGATATGACTCTAGCATTTCATTCAGTAGTGTCTAAATACGTATTTTTAGACAAGTTCATCTTCAACGTAAGCTTTGGAACTACGTGGTTTGAAATGGAACGTTATATTAGTTTGATTGGGGATTCGTCGAGTTTACGCAAAGAGCTTATTGCAATGACTTAAGTTTTGTCGTCGTTTAAAATCTTGATGTTCGCAGTAGTCACTTAAGGAAGCTTCTCGGCCAACAGCGCCATGAAATTGTGTTCTAAATTCAGTAGTAATAATTAACCAGTGCTCTGCCGATATGTTTAAGCGTTTGAGTATCTCTGGTTGGCTTTGTTCGATAAAACAAATAAACAAGACATATATGGACGCTCCCTTGAAGTCAAGACGAGCTAATGTATAAGCATCAAAAAGAAATAAACTAGACACCCATCCTAAATTTTGCATTTTTTAAAATTAAAGGCTAGCCTTTATTTAGTGCAAAAAACAAGCAGGGTGTCTTATGGCTATCGCGAGAAAGCGTCTAGTAAGTTTGGTTGATACAAAATACTACCATTGTATTTCACGTTGCGTGCATCGTGCCTTTCTGTGTGGTGAAGACCACTTTACAGGTCAATCTTACGAACATCGACGAGGGTGGGTTGAAGATAGGTTGCTCTTATTAGCAAAAATATTTTGTATTGATGTATGTGCTTATGCCGTAATGAGTAATCATACGCATTTAGTAATGTATGTTGATGATAAAAAAGCGAATAGGCTAAATGATAAAGCGATTATTATTCGCTGGCATAAACTGTGTAAAGGCACCGTACTTACGCAAAAATATGTACAGGGTGAAAAG
>NZ_AUTL01000128.1:0-56965 GCF_000498015.1 Pseudoalteromonas sp. TAE79 | reverse complement strand
AAGGATGGCTTAAGTTACAAGCCATCCTGGAAGGCTACGATTTAGCAAAATCTCTTGAGTCAGACTTGTGATCAAGAGACAGCAATAAAGCCTTTTTGATTATTGTTTAATTTTTATAATTGCCACTCTCTGGCTATCAACTCACTTGGTTGACTCGTTAACCACTCTTGCGGGCGTAAGTAATACTGATATAGGTTAGCTTCTGGGCTACTTGGCTCTGGTTTATAGTTATATTCCCAGCGTGCAAGTGGTGGCATAGACATTAATATAGACTCAGTGCGCCCGCCACTTTGTAATCCAAATAAAGTGCCCCTATCCCATACTAAATTAAACTCAACGTAGCGCCCGCGACGATAAAGCTGAAAATCACGTTGTTGCTCTGTGTATTCGTCATTTTTGCGACGTTCAATAATAGGTAAATAGGCATCTAAAAATCCATTACCCACCGATTGCATAAACGCAAAGCTTTGCTCAAACCCTAGCTCATTCAAATCATCAAAAAATAGTCCACCCACGCCACGTGTTTCATCGCGGTGTTTAAGATAAAAATATTCATCGCACCAGGTTTTGTATTTTGGATAAATGTCGCTGCCAAAAGGCGCACAAATGTCGTGAGCAACTTGATGCCAATGTTGTACGTCTTCTAATACTGGATAAAAAGGAGTGAGATCAAACCCGCCACCAAACCACCATATTGGCTCTTCGCCTTCTTTTTCAGCTATAAAAAAGCGCACATTGGCATGACTTGTTGGTACATGAGGGTTTTTAGGATGAATAACTAACGACACACCACATGCATGAAAGCTGCGTCCTGCAAGCTCTGGTCTATGTGCTGTTGCAGAGCCTGGCATTGAAGCGCCAAATACGTGTGAGTAATTAACTCCGCCTTGCTCTATTACAGTGCCATTTGTGGTTACACGTGTACGACCACCACCACCTTCTGCTCGCTGCCAGTTATCTTCTATAAATTTAGCACTGCCATCTGCAGCCTCCAAACCTTGGCAAATAGTGTCTTGCAAAGCCATAAAGTAGGCTTTTACTTGATCTAATAATTCGCTTTGCATATTAACCTCTAAATATTTTGCCAGTCATGGCGTCTTTTATTGTGCTTGGTTGAGTATTACCACCTAACGGCTCGTCAACGTAAAAGCCAACTTGTTCTGCAAATTGCGCTTTGGCTTGCTCAATACTAATTACCGTTTCTTGGCCGGTTAAGTTTGCACTGGTTGATACTAATGGCTTACCAAACTCTTGGCATAAACGCTTTACTGTTGGATGGTTTGTTACTCTTACTGCAATGGTATCAAACTGCCCTGTGAGCCATTTAGGCGTATTTTTAGATGCAGGCATCACCCATGTAATTGCAGCAGGCCAACTCGAAAAAATATCAGCGCGTTTATCCATTGGTATTTTTGCATCATCTACGTATTTTAATAATTGTCCGTAGTTATCAGCGATTAAAATAAGCCCTTTTTCAACCGGGCGCTGCTTAATAGCTAATAGTGCTTCAACGGCTTGTTGATTATCTGGATCACAACCTAAACCATATACAGCTTCTGTTGGGTATAAAATAACTTCGCCTTGCGTTAAGCATGTTATTGCAGTGGGCGTATTTGAAAGGTCTGACAAAGTAGTCTCCAGATATAATTAAACGTTATTCAGTTGGGGTGAGCTTATGCATGCAGCTTTTTTGTGGGCATTGCAATAATATGCCGTTTGCCATATTTCTTTCTATGACGATAGGCCAGTCACATTCAGGACACGGATGTTCAACCGGTTTATTATTAAGCGTGTATTTACAGCTTGGATAACAATCACAAGAATAAAATACTTTACCAAACTTATTACTGCGCGCGACTAAATGACCTTTTTTGCATTTAGGGCAACTAGGCAAAGTATCTTCGCTTTGCTTTTCTTCATTTTCGTTAGCAATGTAATGACACTCTGGATAACCCGTACACCCAATAAACATACCATAGCGGCCATTTTTAACCACCAGCGGTTTGCTACACTGCGGGCATGCTGAATCTTCTAATATTTTGATTTCGTTACTGTCGTGATGTGCCAGCGGCCTAATAAAGTCGCATTTGGGATAACTTGCGCATCCTAGAAAAGGGCCTGATTTACTATTGCGGATCACTAACTCTGAACTACACTGTGGGCATATCTCGTATTCTTTTTCGAGGGCGTGCTTGTTCGCCGAGAAAAGCGAATGGTCGATTTTACTCATGGTGATCCTAATAGGTTGGTGAATTTTCGCCTAATATACCCAAACCACTTAAAGATACAAGCAATGCCGTGCTTATCCTTTTAAGTAATTTGAGTACAATTAAGATAATTATCTCTAATGAAGAAGTTCGCTGGGTTCATCAAAAATCAAATCTTCCATTTGCTCATATGCCTCTTCAGAGCCAGGAACGTTAAACAAGATCATAAGTACAATCCACTTTAAGTCTTCTAGGCTTATAGTTGGTTTATCGAGAGAGGCTAAACAGTCCATTACCATTTCACGTGTTACATTGTTAATTACGCCTATTTGTTCAATAAACATTAAAAAGCCACGACACTCAGCGCTGAGCCTTTGGCATTCACTATCGGTAAATATACGCACAGCATCTTTAGGGTTAGCAATAAGATAAGGAGACTCATCGCTGTGTTGTAAATCGGCTAGTTGCTCTAACCAATCAAGAGCTTTAAATATCTCAGGCTTATTAAAGCCCGCACGCAGTAGCTCATCGGTTAACTCATTTTGCTCTGCAAATATATCCGCTTCGCTATGAATGTAATTTTCAAAAAGATACAAAAGAATATCAAACATATTACCTTCCTGCGCTTAACTTGATGTAACCATCTAACACTCGCTCAATCTGATCGTCTAATTCTAAATCGAGCAACCTACTGAGTACTTTATCTATTGGCCACTGCGCACGACGCACAATGTCATCTACACTGGTTACTTCAAAGCCAATACTATTTAAAACCTCACATTGAGAATTGGCTTGAATCGGCTGCTCTTTATTACATACATTATTGTCGTAAGTAAAACTCACCTCATCAAGAATGTCAGCCACGTTTTCTACCAGCTTAGCACCTTGCTTTATTAAAAAGTGACTTGCCTGCGCTAACGGGTTTTTAATAGAACCCGGTACTGCAAATACCTCTTTATTTTGTTCAAGCGCATAGCGTACTGTAATTAACGAACCACTTTTAATTTCAGCCTCAACAATAAGCACCCCTAACGATAACCCAGAAATAATACGATTACGGCGCGGAAAGTTGTGCGCATGAGCAGCTGTGCCTGGTAAAAACTCACTCACCAGCAGGCCGTTTTCTAAAACTTGGTCTGTTAATAGTTTATGGCGTTTGGGGTAGTAAATATCAACCCCAGTACCAAGCACAGCTATGGTTTTACCTGTACCAGCAAGAGAACCTTTGTGTGCTGCACCATCTATTCCCCGCGCCATGCCTGAAGTAACTGTAATACCCGCCAAAGTTAACTCGTATGCAAATTCTGAGGCTATTTCAAGCCCGGTAGGTGTAGCATTACGGCTGCCAACAATTGCAATCTGTGGAGTTGATAATAACGAGACATCTCCCCTGCAAAAGAGTAATAAAGGCGCACTGGCAATCTGCCGGAGATCTTCTGGGTAAAGCGCATCAAAAATACAGACAACAGTAATGTTGTTCAGCGCTATTAATTGCTCATAATGACTGACTTGTTGCCAATTAGTGTTGAGTAAATTACTCGCTTGATTAGCGGTTAACCCAAGCTGTAAAAGCTTGTCATGGGATAAGTCGAATAACGACCCAAGGGAATAGTTTGTAGATAGTGCTAAAAGGGTTTTTATACCCAACCCTTTACACATATAAAAGGCAAGCCAGTGGGCTAGCTTGCCAGATGACTGATCCATGCTCTCTCCTAGAGCACCGACTCGCTACTTCTTAATGAATAACTGCAATATCTCCAATGCGAATTGGGTGCTGGTTTTTAGTTATTAATGCATAACTTACTTTGTCATACACTTTAAAGACAATTAGCTCACCAACTTTTTCTTTAGGCATGGTCCACGTTGTGTTTTGTTCGTCAGACTCATCACCAAATAATTGGCTCACATCAGATAAAAGCTTCTCATATTTACTAGAATCTTCTGGATAACGAGGGCCACGAGGACCATCAATAACCGTTGGTGATTGACGCTCTAGATCTAATACATGACCCGCTTCTATATTTTGTTCACTTCCTAAGTTTAGCACCACAACATCCATTGTGCTGAATTCTCTAACTTCGCGTGGTGAAGCAATAATATTACCTGTTACAGGTTCTAAAGGACGGTGTATATCAAAGTACGCAGGAAGCATTTGGCCTTCCATTGCCGGCATTAAAAAATCACCTTGCTGAATTTCTCGTTTAACAGACTCAACGCGTAATGACGAAGGCACGCCATTTTTCTCATCGCCCGCCCTAAAAGCACGTGCTATACCCACGTAAGATGCACGCGTTGCTAACACTTCACCGGTTAAATCAGTGTAGGGGTCACCTTTATGGTAAATAGCATATGCTTTATGTACTTGTAAGTCGCCTTTAACATATAAAATATGGCCTAGCGTTTGTGTTTTAGTGTTTTCGTTAGCACCTAAAATATAAGGTTTGCCTTTAATATCATCACTGTTCATTGCTTGCTCGTAACTGATATAAGGTTTAATCATTTCAAGCGGCAAGGTAGTAATAGCATTACGCCCTTTTGGTGTAATACGCCGCTGAGGAGATAACTTTCTATATCCTTTATTGATCACTAAACGTGGGTTTCCATCTGCATCGTATATCAGCGCTAATGCATCGCCGGGGTAAATTAGGTGCGGGTTGTCAATTTGTGGATTCATTTGCCAAAGTTCAGGCCATAGCCAAGGCTCATCTAAATAGATGCCAGAAATATCCCAAAGTGTATCGCCTTTTTTTACAACATACTGTTTTGGTGCATCTTTTTTTATTTTAAGTACGTCAGCAACTGCGGGGAATGCAGCACTTAACGTAAGCATGATTGCAAGTAATGGAGATTTCATTGAGCTTCCTTGTATTGTTTTTTCATTATTATTGCCCAAAACCTGTTAAAGGTGAACGCGAATGGCTAAAATAAGAGCATACAATACCCTAAATTAAGCACAAGTGAAAAAGGTAACTATGGCTAGGTTAGAAGTTTTAAGATTTCCAGATGAACGTTTACGTACTGTAGCAAAAGATGTTGTACAAGTTGACGACACAGTACGCCAAATTGTAAAAGACATGCTAGAGACAATGTACGATGAAAATGGCATTGGTCTTGCGGCCACGCAAGTAGATATTCATCAACGAATCGTTGTTATTGATGTATCAGAAGAGCGCAATGAGCCACTGGTATTAATTAATCCACAAATCATTAAAAAAGACGGCTCTACCGTTAGCGAAGAAGGCTGTTTATCAGTACCTAACTCGTATGCAAAAGTAGATCGCGCAGAAACAGTAACAGTCGCAGCACTTAACGAAAACGGTGAAGAATTTGTACTAGATGCAGATGAATTATTGGCTATTTGTATTCAACATGAACTAGATCACCTTCAAGGTAAGCTATTCATTGATTACTTATCTCCATTAAAGCGCCAACGTATTCGTAAAAAGCTTGAAAAAGAAGCCAAGTTTGCAGAACAGTAATAAGCACCTTAGGAAAACTCAGTGACTCAACCATTACGCATTATATTTGCCGGTACGCCAGACTTTGCCGCACGTCATTTACAAGCGCTGATACAAAGCGAACACAAAATAGTGGGTGTATATAGCCAGCCAGATCGCCCTGCAGGTCGTGGTAAAAAATTAAAAGCCAGTGAAGTGAAAGAGCTAGCGCTTGAGCACAACTTACCGGTTTTTCAGCCACAGTCATTAAAAAATGATGAAGCACTAGCTGAGCTAACAAGCTTAAATGCCGACATTATGATTGTTGTAGCATATGGCTTAATTTTACCTAAAGCTATTTTAGAAGCGCCACGTTTAGGTTGTTTAAATGTGCATGGCTCTATATTACCGCGCTGGCGCGGTGCTGCACCTATTCAACGCGCAATTTGGGCAGGTGATGAACAAACCGGCGTAACAATAATGCAAATGGATGAAGGGCTAGATACCGGCGATATGCTACATATAAGCCGCTGCCCTATTAGCACAACAGAAACTAGCGCAAGCTTATATACAAAGCTTGCTGAGCTAGGTCCAGATGCGTTAATTGAAACCATTAATAAATTAGCTAATGGTGAGATCACCCCTGAACCTCAAAACGATGAACTTGCTAACTACGCTAAAAAGCTTTCTAAAGAAGAAGCTGATATCGACTGGTCCATGAGTGCGCTTCAAATCGAGCGAAACATTCGCTCTTTTAACCCGTGGCCAATGTGCTTTACCCAAATGGGTGGGCAAACAGTAAAGATTCATCAAGCGCAGGTTATGCTGCAATCAGGTGATCCTGGGCAAATTTTATCAAGCGACAAAAATGGCGTAGTAGTGGCGTGTGGCGAACACGCTTTATGTATTACGCAATTACAGCCGCAAGGTAAAAAACCAATGGCAATTAACGACTTTTTAAATGGTCGTAGTGACTGGGTTACTCCTGGCACAATATTAGGCGAAAACAATGAGTAATGTTCCAAACGTACGAGCGCTTGCCGCTGAAACTTTATATAACGTAGTTGATAAAGGCGCATCGCTTAATCAAGAACTTCCATTTGCAAGCCAAGGCTTGCCGCCTAAAGATAAAGCGTTGCTACAGCAAATTTGTTATGGCGTTTTACGCTACTTACCGAGCCTTGAAAATTACTGCCAACACTTAGTAGAGCAGCCATTAAAAGGTAAACGTAGAATATTTCAGTTTTTATTATACGTAGGTATTTATCAACTGCAGCATATGCGCGTACCACCTCATGCTGCCATTTCAGAAACGGTTAACGCACTGGCTCAACTACGCGCTTTAGGATTAAAAGGGCTGATAAACGCCATTTTACGTAGCTTTCAGCGTCAACAAGCTGAGCTTGAAGAAAAAGCGAAGCTTATTCCGGTATGTTTATACAACCATCCAAATTGGTTTATTAAACAGGTGCAAACAGCCTACCCAGATAGCTGGGAAGCACTACTTGAAGAAAACCAGCAACAAGCGCCAATGTGGCTTCGTGTCAATCAAGCCCAATTTAGCACGCAAGAATACAGCGACATGCTTAGCGCTAACGATATTGAACACACCTTAAACCCTGATTTTATTGATGGGATTAAACTTGCCAAACCACGTGATGTATTTTCGTTACCTGAGTTTGATACAGGTGCATGTTCAGTACAAGATGCTGCAGCACAGTTAGCAGCCCGTTTTTTAGAACCTAAAGCAGACGACTATATTTTGGATGCCTGCGCCGCCCCTGGCGGTAAAACATGTCATATTTTAGAGCTTGCTGATGCAGATGTACTTGCACTAGATAGCGACTCAACTCGCCTTGAACGTGTTAAGCAAAACTTAACTCGTATTGGCTTAGGTGCAGACCTACAATGTGGCGACGCATCACAACCACATACTTGGTGGGATGAAAAATTATTTGATCGTATTTTGCTTGATGTGCCTTGTTCGGCCACTGGCGTAATTCGCCGTCACCCTGATATAAAATGGTTACGTCGCGCATCAGACATCGAAGACTTAGCTAAGTTACAAAGCGATATTCTTGATAGCATTTGGCCACTGTTAAAACCAGGTGGCACATTGGTATATGCTACGTGTTCGGTTCTTCCACAAGAAAACCAACAGCAAGTTGCTAAGTTTTTAGCTAATAATGATGATGTAGAACATATACCTCTACACGAAAACGATACCGTAACAACGCCAGGTTTGCAGTTACTGCCCGGTGAAAGTGATGGATTTTATTACGCTAAGCTAGTTAAAAAAGCCTAATAGCCGTACACTTAATAGTTAGCCATTTATGAAACATTAAATGGCTATTTTTTTAATTAAATTATGATCAATACCACGGGTAAATAATGAAAATAATTATACTCGGTGCCGGGCAAGTTGGTGCTACGCTTGCTGAAAACTTAGTTGGCGAACAAAACGAAATTACCGTTGTTGATATAGACGGTAACCGATTACGTGAACTTCAAGATAAGTACGACTTACAAGGGGTTATGGGCCACAGCGCGCATCCTGATGTATTACGCCGCGCAGGTGCTGAAGATGCCGATATGATTATTGCGGTAACCAGTTCAGATGAAGTGAACATGGTTGCATGCCAAGTGGCGTACAGTATTTTTAAAACGCCCACTAAAATTGCCCGCATTCGCTCAGAGCAATATTTAAAGTACCGCGAAAAACTATTTCAAAACGATGATTTACCAATCGATCATTACATTGCTCCCGAAGCACTGGTCACTAAGTATATTCGCCGTTTAATTGACTACCCTGGTGCTCTGCAAGTATTGCAGTTTGCTGATGGCATGCTCTCGTTAGTAGCCGNCCGTAAAAGCTTACTATGGCGGTTTACTTGTAGGTTATGCGTTATCTGCACTTAAAGAGCATATTCCTAATGTAGAAACCCGTGTTGCAGCTATTTATCGTCAAGGTAAAGCAATAAAACCATTGGGTACCACCGTTATTGAAGCCGATGATGAAGTGTTTTTTATTGCTGCTACCAAACATATTCGCGCAGTAATGAACGAGCTACAAAAACTAGAGCGTTCGTACAAAAAAATTATGATAGCTGGTGGCGGTAACATTGGGGCAGGCCTTGCCCGCTCACTTGAAAAAAACCACACGGTTAAATTAATTGAACGCACTAGAGAGCGTGCCGAGCAACTCTCGGAAATGCTCGATAACACGGTCGTTTTTTGTGGTGACGCATCTGATCAAGAACTGCTCTCAGAAGAGCATATTGAACAAGTAGATGTGTTTATTGCCGTAACCAACGACGATGAAGCAAACATTATGTCAGCCATGCTTGCAAAACGTATGGGCGCACAAAAAACCATGGTGCTTATCCAGCGTGGTGCTTACGTTGATTTGGTACAAGGCGGCGAAATAGATATTGCCATATCGCCGCAGCAAGCCACTATATCGGCATTGCTTACTCATGTACGCCGTGGTGATATTGTTAATGTGTACTCATTACGCAAAGGTGCAGCAGAAGCAATTGAAGCCGTTGCTCATGGCGATGAAAACACTTCAAAAGTGGTTGGCCGTGCTATTGCCGACATTAAACTCCCTGCTGGTACTACTATTGGCGCAATAGTACGTAACGACGATGTACTGATAGCCCACGATGATACAATTATTATGTCGGGCGATCATGTCATTATGTTTCTAATCGACAAGAAACACATTACCGTTGTAGAAAAGCTATTCCAGGTAAGTGCTATATTCTTATAATTATTTGGCGTAAACGCAAAAAAGCCGCTGACTAAGGCGGCTTTAGTGGAGTATCTTCGAATATTGATTACTGTACCTTTGAAAACTCTTCTTTAGAGATTTCACCATTTCCATCAGTATCTAAATCATCAAAAATCTTTACAAGCTGAGGGTTAACCTTTGCTTCTTCCATTGTAATCGCACCGTCGCCATCTGCATCAAAAGAGGCAAAGTCCACTGCTGCATATGCTGCTGATGAAGATGCTAAAACGATAACTGCAAGTGTTGTATTGAATGTTTTCATAATAATATTCCTAGTAATATGGGAAGTCCTTTTCAAAGATCCCTGACTGTGAAAAATGTTTAACCTAAAGAGGTTAATTAGTAATTAGCAAACTCTTCTTTAGAAAGCTCGCCGCTACCGTCGGTATCTAGCTCAATAAACTCGGCCATTAAATCTGTATCAACTGCCGCTTCACTTGGGCTAATTGTGCCGCTACCATCAATATCAAGGCTGTCAAAACCTGATGCTGCAAATGCAGCAGAAGAAGACGCTAGTGCTATAAGTGCTAATGCTTTATTTAAATTTTTCATAACTTAATCCTTCAATGTTCTATCAAAAAAATTGCTTCGTTTAACTTAAAACGTAATTTTTCACTTCCTTGTTATCCTCTTTCGTAAGCTCCCTTGCCTACTTAGGTTGTCTTTGGCAACTCAGGATAAATACTTTAAATTAAGCTTCTGAAAATTCTTCTTTTGATAACTCACCATTTTGGTCAGTATCAAGTTCTGAGAACATACTCATTAGCTTTGCATCTACTGATGCTTCTGCTTGGCTAATTGTGCCACTGCCATCCACATCTAATGTATCGAAATCTGTTGCTGCAAACGCGGCTGAAGAAGATGCTAGTGCCACAAGTGCTAATGCTTTATTTAATGTTTTCATAACGTGTATCCTTCAATTTTTTGAGTAATGTGGGGCTCTTAGTAGCGCCCCAGAGTTTTAAGCTTATACTTGTGAAAACTCTTCTTTAGATAGTTCGCCGTCTTGGTCTGTATCAAGTTCAGAGAACATGCTCATTAATTTTGCGTCTACTGATGCTTCTGCTTGGCTAATTGTGCCACTGCCATCCACATCAAGTGTGTCAAAGTCTGTTGCAGCAAAAGCGGCTGAAGAAGATGCAATAGCGATAAGTGCTAAAGTTTTATTAATGCTTTTCATAATATGTATCCTTCAAATTTATGTGTGCGATTAAGTATTTCACTTTGAATCACGATTTCGTTCAGTACACCTAGGGTATAACAAATTAGATGCCAACATTTAAAAGCTATTAAATTTCAGATAGTTAAATGTAAAACTCATAAAAAGAAGGGATTTTTAAAGTAATTACTGTTGCCTTTTAGCAACGCACTTCAGAGTGGATACATTAAAACTATTAAAAACATATAGTTATGTTTAGATAAAAAGATACATTTTTAAATGTATGGAAATTAAAGAAGGGGATTTATAGAATAATTCAGATAAATTTTAACGAGGTAGATTTAATAACACAAAAAATAATACGTAATGCACTGTTTTATTTAAATAATATATTTAATTATATAAAAACAAAAAATACTTTATAAATACTCACGTAAAACGCCATTTTGTTGCAAATAAGCGAAAAACGATTTATTCAACGGTGGGCTCAAGCGCAGATGGGTCTATAAAATGCTCTTTCATAAAGGTTTTCATTTCATCCTCGCTTGCTAGTAGCTTAATTCCACAACGCACGCCTGCGACATGTTCCTTAGCACTGCAAATTTCGCCTTCAAAACTTTTATCGCTGCTATTGAGTATTACTGTGCATTGCATATCTTTAATATTTTCATCTTGCTGATCACCTCTAATATCAAACATTACTCCTGTTAGCGAAATGTCTTTAATGAGGCCTTCAAGTATTCTGTCGTCACTTAGCTTTAGCTTTGCAGGTAATAAGGTAGGTATACGCGTTTGCGAGCGCAGTGCAAATAACTGCACCTGCTTAGGATAGTTAATAAATATAAGCTTAGCAGGGTGAGACGCAACCGACATTATTTGTTGGCGAAACGCTATAACTTGCCCACCACTACCTTCAATTAATGCTCTAACAACAACCATTACACCATCACGTAAATAGTCACTACTAGCAGGTAAACGTCTAGAGTTTGGGTAATTTAAAATAATAAATTTATTTTCAAGCAAACCAACAAACTCGGTTTTTACACGTTTACTGTCGGTTGGGGTTAATATTTCTAAATCGACCAAACCACTTGTAGTTAGTTGATGTAATTTGTCTAGATTTGAAGTTGGCATATCCCTTTCCCACTAACTTGTATATTAAAATTTAAACGACTCGTTTAACCACGCCAAAATGTAGGCGTAAATAGCACTAATAAGGTAAATATTTCTAGGCGACCAAACACCATTGCAATGGTCAGTAACCATTTAGCCCCATCGGTTATAGCACCATAATGCGATGCTACATCTCCTAAACCTGGGCCTAAGTTATTTAAACAAGCAGCAGTGGCTGAGAACGCAGTTATGTTATCCATACCCGTGCCCATAAGCGCTAACATAATAATAATAAATACCAGCGCATAAGCAGAGAAAAAACCCCACACAGCTTCTACTACTTTATCTGGCAACGCCTTACGACCCAGCTTGATTGAATATATAGCACGAGGATGCACTAAACGATTGAGCTCACGCACACCCTGTAAATAAAGTAAGAACACGCGCACTACTTTCATGCCACCACCGGTAGAGCCTGCACAGCCACCAATAAAGCTCGAAAATATAAGTAAAATAGGTAAAAACAATGGCCATGTTGAAAAGTTATCCGTAGCAAAGCCTGCTGTTGTACTCATTGAAACAGCTTGAAATAACGCCTGATCGAGGGTTTCATCGCCATTAGCAAATATTTCGTTAGAGGAAAGTACAGTAAAACAAATAACCACCAGGGCTAATTGAATACACAAAAACACCTTAAACTCTGGGTCTCTGATATAAACTTGTATATTACGACTGGCCACTGCGGCGTAATGCAGGGAGAAGTTAACAGCGGCAATAATTAAAAAGAACACACAAATAAAGTTAATTACAGGGCTGTCAAAGTGACCCATGGAGGCGTCGTAAGTAGAAAAACCACCTATCGCCACCGTTGAGAATGCATGACATATCGCATCAAACCACTCCATCCCTGCAGCCCAATAAGCCAGCATACAAGTAATAGTCAACGACACATAAATATACCAAAGGTGCTTTGCAGTATCGGCAATTCGCGGGGTCATTTTAGAATCTTTTACAGGCCCAGGTATTTCAGCGCGGTACAACTGCATACCACCAACACCTAGCATTGGGAGTATAGCAACAGCGAGTACGATTATACCCATACCGCCAAACCACTGGAGTTGCTGGCGATAAAACAATACCGACTTGGGTAAATACTCAATACCGGTAAGTACTGTAGCGCCGGTGGTTGTTAAGCCAGAAAATGCTTCAAATACCGCATCGGCGAGCGATAAATTAGGTTCTTGTAAAAAGATAAGCGGCAAGGACGCAAACGCCCCAAGTACCAGCCAAAACAAAACAACAATTAAAAAGCCTTCACGTGCTTTTAAATCACCGTTTTCATGGCGGTTTGGGTAATAAGCCATCATGCCAATAACAACACTAAAAATAAATGCTAAAACAAAGGGAACACCACCACCGTCTTTGTATATTAAAGACACCAGTGCCGGAGGCACCATGGTAATACTAAACAGCGCAACAAGTTGGCCAAGAATTTTTATGATGGTACGAAATTGCATTTAGCTTGTCGCTTTTATTATTAGTAAATTCAGGCTGAGTAGTATCAACCAAATTAAATAGGGTCAGTATGCATTATATGCAATTTGTGTAGGTTATTACTCTTTAATAGTTAACTCAACTGCGCCGTGACTTAAATCAAAAATATCTTTGATTGCTTGCTGAGCTTCACGGCTATCGATTGTAATCACCCACTCAATATTAGCAGTAAATTGCTTATCAATATTAAGCACTTGATACTTTGTTTTTAATAACTGCTCAATCGCGCCTTGCATGCTGTACTCGCTACTCCCAGTAATTTCAACGCTGGGAACTTTAAGCACCGTTTGCAATTTTACTAATGCATTATTTAATGAGCCACCATAAGCACGTACTAGCCCGCCGGTGCCTAATTTTATGCCGCCAAAATAACGTGTCACCACGGCAGTGATTTCGCCAAGGCCCGAACCCACCAGCACATTTAACATAGGCTTTCCTGCAGTGCCATTTGGTTCACCATCGTCCGAAAAACCATAAACATGGCTGCCACCGGGGTTGCCTGCCACATGTGCCCAGCAGTTATGGCGTGCATCGCTATACTTTTCTTCAATGCTTT
Organism: Pseudoalteromonas sp. TAE79; assembly: GCF_000498015.1. Lineage (NCBI taxonomy): Bacteria > Pseudomonadati > Pseudomonadota > Gammaproteobacteria > Alteromonadales > Pseudoalteromonadaceae > Pseudoalteromonas > Pseudoalteromonas sp. TAE79. Next base: position 43,146 of record NZ_AUTL01000128.1, on the reverse strand, counting down.
TAATAAATGTTTTTGCTGAATTTAAATCGGGGGTGTGTGCAATGTGGACTATAAACGTACTTTTTTTTATTTCTTCTTGATGAAAAACGTCAGCAGCAGGATATTTATATTCAGACATATTAAAAGCTCAATTAAAAATGGGGCCTAAAGGCCCCGTTCATATGCATATTTTAACGTTTATTCGCTAACTCGTCTTTATAGAAATTAATCGAGCGCTAAATCTCGTGTCATATTCTCTAAGCTATCTTCGTGAACAATAATGTTATCTTCAATACGAATACCGCCAAATGGTTTAAATGACTCAACCTTTTCCCAATTAATAAATTGCTTATTATCGGTTTGCGCTAAATCACCAAGCAGTGAATCAATAAAGTATAAACCAGGCTCAATAGTAAACACTTGGTTTTTTTCGATCAGGCGAGTACAACGCAAGAACGGATGCCCTTCAGGCGATGGTTGATGTGTGCCCTTTTCGTCACTCATAAAACCGCCCATATCATGCACTTGTAAACCTAGGTGATGTCCTAGTCCATGCGGGAAGAAAGTAGATGTAATTTTACGCTCAACAATTTCCTCCGCGGGTAGGTTAACAATTTTAAAGTCACTGAGTATTTGTGCGATACGGTTATGGCATTCAACGTGTAAATCACCATAAAGCATACCCGGCTTTAAACCTTTACCTAACTCGATTTGTTGAACTGTCATCGCTTGTACAAGCTCAGCAAACTCACCCTGCTTTTTAAAATCATACGTACGAGTAATATCAGCAGCGTAACCATTAAAGTTTGCACCGGCATCAATTAAAAATGAGTTGTGGGTGTGTGGCACTTTTGGATCAAAGTGCGTGTAGTGCAAAATAGCGCAGTTTTCGTTAAGCGCAACAATGTTGCCGTACGGCATTTCATTTTCGCTTTGACGTGTCGCCATTAAGTACGCTTGCTGAATATCAAACTCGCTACCACCATTAAAGAATGTATCGCGTGCAGCTTTATGCCCATCTACTGCAATGCGGTTAGCGTTGCGTAAACATTCAAGTTCGTACTGCGTTTTATAAGCGCGGTGGTAATGAAAATAGTTAAGTACAGGCTCAGGGTTCATAATACTAAAACCAAGAGCTTGCGCTACTTCAATGTATTCACCCATGTAAGCGTATTTAGCTTTGTCGTATGGTAATAGCTTTTCTACTTGATCAGGCTGAAGTAGTAGCTCTATATCAAAGTACTCGGCCCAAAAATCACGAGGCTCGTCTGGCACTTTATGCCAAAAATCTACTGGGCGATAAAATATGAGTTTTGGCTTGTCGTTACCATTTACCACAATCCAGCAATGAGGATTGTCAATAACCGGTAACCACGCTTTAAACTGTGGATTAACTTTAAATGGATAATACATATCATCTAAAAACTGGCGCTTAGCTTGGCCTGAATGAATTACTAATCCTTCTAACCCTTCGCTATTACAAATTGTACGAGTACGCTGTTGCAGTGTTGCAATATGTTCGGCGTATAAAACGGCTAATTTATCCATTGTTAATCCATCTGTTAAATTTAACTTGCTATGAGTCTATCACTTATACCAATTGCATTAAATTAATGATCTATTATAGCGATAAGAGAATAGCTTAATAACAAGGCTAAAATTATGATACATAGTTGTTCTATATAAATAATTTTTAACGCAGTTATTGAGTTATTTAATACGCTAGAATGATCATGTTTTTAATAAAATTGGTATTACCCTAAGCGCTCAAAAAAGGGGGATATTTAACATGTAAACATCCCCCTTATTAATACCTATACCTATCGTGTTAAGTTATTGGTCGATTGGTATCATATATTCAACCGCCCATTTTCATTTCGAGTAGCGGCGCTAATACATTACCTTCTCGGCCCATTCTTGTATGGTAAACCTGCCTGTACGCAAATACATTTTTTACGTAATTGCGGGTTTCGCGATACGGAATAAGCTCTACCCATAACTCAGCCGGAATAGCGTCATCAGGTAACCAACGCTTTATACGGTGATAACCCGCATTATAAGAAGCCGTAGCCAGCACTTCATTGCCATGGTTTTTCTTTTTTAAGTATTGTAAGTAACTCGTACCCAACCTAATATTTGTTTTAGGTTGATATAAACGACTACTTGTCACACTGCCTTTATTTACATACTCAGCAGTACTAGGTAATAACTGCATTAAACCACGCGCATTAGCATGCGAGCGTGCATCTGGCGCAAAAGAGCTTTCGCGCCTTGCAATAGCAATACTCCAAGCAACATCTATCTTGCTACGTTTACTGTAGCGCTCAAAAACATCTTGAAACGCAAACGGAAAACGTTGCTCTACATTATCCCATGCTTTAATTTTTGCTAAAGTAAAAATAGTACTGTCGTGCCAACCTAAATCGGTAGATAACTGTGATGCTGCCAGCTTTTCTTCATCGCTGGAGGTATCCGTTAAGTAATTCCATTCACGGCGCGCCGACGTAAAGCGCTCAATATCATAAAGTGCTTTTGCACGCTTAAAGCCTGGTGCATTACTCACTTTATCTACAAGTACCTTATCGACTGCTAAAGGCTGATTATTTAAATCAACGGGCAACCCCAAACGTGCTGCGGCTAAAAAGCCGTAATAATCACGATTAGCCGCTACTTTTTTCCAGATGTCGTCTGCTTTTTGTTGCTCGCCACGTTGTGCATAGCTATAAGCTAACCAATATTGCTGACCAAGACTTAAATTTTCTTTACCTGTAAAAAATGCAGCAATCCCTTCCCAATCTTGGGTTTTGAGCATATTGCCCAATTGCCATTGAATAAGCTTGCTGTCTAGTCGCTCTTTTGGCACTTTATTTAGCCAAAAGCTCGCTTGTTTATGCCCGCTAGAGGCAAGTGACAATGCAAAGGTGTAATACACATCCGCTTTTTCTTCATCGCTGTACTTAAATATTTTTTCTAGCTTTTCCCATGCTTTTAAAGCTAGCTCTTTATCGCGCCAAACCAAACGCTTAACACCATAAATAGCTATTTGCCCTTCTTTAGCCGACTTGTTTTTATATCTATATAATCCAGCGGCTGCGCTTGGATCTTTTCGCACTTTTAAATATAAGTCAGCTAAGTAACGCTCCTTACTTGGTAATAAAGTTTTTAAATAAGGTAATAAGCTTTGCGTTCCGCCTTGTGCAGCAAGTGTTACACGCTTCCAAACCGTTTCTTCTTTCATGTAGCCTTTTTTACGCCACGTAGAAAATAAACTATCACAACCATTAGGTTGCGATTTACCTACAGCCCATAAGTCGGTCACCTGATTTAGAATTGCCTTTTCGGGAGCACCTAAATCAAGCTGAAAATCTAAATAAGTACAAGTAAGCTCCGTATTAGACGTTTCACGATAGTTGCGGATATACGCCGCCTTTTCGTTGTTATCTTTTAAATACTCTAACCACGCTTTACGGACCGGCCACTCAAGCGGCGTATGCTGGTATATATTTAAATAGTCTTCTATCTCTGCCTGATGCTTAATACTCGGGTGACGTTGCCAATATGTTTTTTCAACATAAGGTTTTAACGGATGATTTAGGTTATTAACCGCTTGTTTAAAGTCTTGGTAACTGCCGTACCTTACTTTTTTTTCGGCATCTAAAAATGCATCGTTATCGTTACTTGCCTCGGCAGAATGAAGAGGAAAAATGAATGCAGCTGCCGCAACACTTAGTAAATATTTTTTCATAATGTCCTTTAATAAAAATTAAAGTTGTGAATAAAAACTTTTCAACCACCTTAGCACCAAACCAGCTATATTTTAACCAGTCGATTGTAACCGAGTTAAATTTTTCGTTGCATTTTTAATTTAAAGCAAGCACACTGATTGAAATGCAAACTCATCGTACCAGTCTTAGTTCGTCAACTAGGGAGAATAATAATGTTATATAAAAGCGATTCCTTTGAAGTTAGCTTCCTGAAGGAAAACATCGCCGAGTTTAAGTTTTGTGTTGCAGGTTCTGTAAACACACTATCTCAAAAAACTCTTTCAGATTGCGCAGCAGCATTAAAAGAATTAGCCGCCAATACTGATATTAAAGGCATGATTTTTACCAGTGATAAAGAACACTTTATTATTGGTGCCGATATCTTCGAATTTTTACCTACTTTTACTAAACCTGAAGAAGAATTAGTAGTGTGGATCAAAAACGCAACCGACGTTTTTGATGCGATCGAAGATTTACCATTTCCCACTCTAAGCGCTATAAACGGTATGGCACTTGGCGGTGGTTGTGAGTGGGCACTTGCTACCGATTATCGTGTGGCAAGCGAAACAGCTAAAATGGGCCTACCAGAAGTTAAACTTGGCATAATGCCAGGGTTTGGTGGCACAGTGCGCTTACCACGTATCATTGGCGCCGATAACGCAATGATGTGGATTACCTCAGGCGCCGAAAATCGCGCAGCAGATGCCCTTAAAGTAGGTGCGTTTGACGCGGTAGTTAGTGCTGACAAACTTTTAGAATCAAGTGTATCAACACTTGAGCTAGCGATTTCTGGCAAGTTAGATTGGCAAGCAAAACGCAACGTAAAACTACAACCACTTAAATTAAACCGTGTTGAGCAAGGCATGAGCTTTGCTATGGCAGAAGGTATGGTAATGGGTAAAACCAAAGGCCACTATCCTGCACCGGTTATGGCTGTACGTACTATTAAAGCAGCGGCAAACTGTACTCGCGATGAAGCAATGGCAATCGAAAACGCTAACTTTGCTAAATTAGCACGTACACCAGAAGCAGCTGCACAAACAGGTATTTTCCTAGCTGACCAATACATTAAAGGTAAGGCACGTAAATTTGCTAAGCACAGCGATGTAGAAATTAAGCAAGCCGCTGTATTAGGTGCTGGTATTATGGGAGGCGGTATTGCATACCAGTCTGCTTATAAAGGCACGCCTATTATAATGAAAGACATCCAACAAGATGCACTTGATTTAGGTATGGGTGAAGCGTCTAAGCTATTAGGTGCAAAAGTTAAGCGTGGCCATATGCCAATGGAAAAAATGTTGGCAACTCTTAGCAAAATTAAGCCAACACTTAACGAGTCAGATCTACAAAGTGCCAACATTATTGTTGAAGCCGTTGTAGAAAACCCTAAAGTTAAGCAAGCAGTACTAGCTGATCTTGAAAAGAACATGCCAGAAGGCACTGTACTTACTTCAAACACATCAACTATTTGTATTGATTTACTAGCCCAAGCGCTAGATAAGCCAGAAAACTTCTGTGGTATGCACTTTTTCAATCCAGTGCCAAAAATGCCATTAGTAGAAATTATCCGTGGTGCAAAAACCTCAGATAAAACAATTAATGCAGTAGTTGATTACGCGCTTAAATTAGGTAAATCGCCAATTGTTGTTAACGATTGCCCAGGCTTTTTTGTAAACCGTGTTTTATTCCCTTACTTTGCAGGTTTTAGCAAATTAGTGGTTGAAGGCGCTAACTTTGCAAAAGTAGATAAAGTAATGGAAAACGTATTTGGCTGGCCTATGGGTCCGGCTTACCTACTTGATGTTGTAGGTATTGATACAGCGTTCCATTGTACTGGCGTAATGGCTGACGGTTTCCCTGAGCGTATGGCGCGTGCTGATAAAGACCCTGTGACTATTTTTGCCAACGAAAAACGTTTTGGTCAAAAGAACAAAGCCGGTTTTTACAAATACGAAACAGATCGTCGCGGTCGTCTTAAAAAGTCTCATGACGAGACAGCAATTGAGCTACTAAGCCCAATTACAGACGCACCAAAAGAATTTGATAAACAAGAAATCATCGACCGTTGTATGATTCCAATGATCAACGAAGTGCTACTGTGCTTGCAAGAAGGCATTGTTGCCTCGCCGCAAGAAGCAGATATGGCATTAGTTTACGGTGTTGGTTTCCCTCCATTTAGAGGCGGCGCGTTCCGTTACTTAGATCAAACTGGTTTAGCTAACTTTGTTGCAGCAGCAGACAAATACGCTCACCTAGGTGCGATTTACCAAGTATCTGAACAAACTCGCAAGTGGGCCGAAGAAGGTCGTGTTTTCTATAAGGTGGAAGGTTAATATCATGAATAATCCAGTAATTGTAGATTGTATCCGCACACCAATGGGTCGCTCTAAAAGTGGTGTATTCAAACATAAACGTGCTGAAGACTTAAGCGCACATTTAATGAAAGGCTTACTTGATCGCAACCCAGCAGTTGATCCAGCATCAATTGACGATATTTATTGGGGTTGTGTACAGCAAACATTAGAGCAAGGCTTTAACGTAGCACGTAACGCAGCATTACTTGCCGGTATCCCACACAGCGTACCTGCTGTAACGGTTAACCGTTTATGTGGCTCGTCTATGCAAGCATTGCATGACGCAGCACGCGCAATAATGACAGGCGCTGGCGACACTTACCTAATTGGTGGTGTTGAGCACATGGGTCACGTACCTATGACTCACGGCAACGACTTTCACCCAGGCTTAGCAACATCAATTGCACAAGCGTCTGGCTCTATGGGCTTAACAGCAGAATACCTTGCAACGCTTCATGGCATTAGCCGTGAGCAGCAAGATGAATTTGCTTACCGTTCACATCAACGTGCACAAGCTGCCACAGTTGAAGGCCGTTTCCGTCGCGAAATTTTAGCAATGGAAGGTCACGATGCAGATGGTTCGCTTATCTTAGTTGAAGACGACGAAGTAATTCGCCCAGAAACAACAGTAGAAGGTCTATCAAAGCTTCGCCCTGTATTTAATCCTGCATCGGGTACGGTAACAGCCGGTACGTCTTCTGCACTTTCTGACGGCGCATCTGCAATGTTAGTAATGAGCGAAGAAAAAGCAAAAGAACTTGGTTTACCAATTCGTGCGCGTATTAAAGCAATGGCAGTCGCTGGTTGCGATCCATCAATTATGGGTTACGGCCCAGTACCAGCAAGTAAAAAAGCACTTGCACAAGCCGGTATTACAATTGATGACCTAGGCGTAGTAGAACTTAACGAAGCCTTTGCAGCACAATCATTACCTGTAATGAAAGATTTAGGGTTAATGGATGTTGTTGACGAAAAAGTGAATTTAAATGGCGGCGCAATCGCACTTGGTCACCCACTGGGTTGTTCGGGTTCGCGTATTAGCACATCGCTTATTCACTTAATGGAAGACAAAAATGTACAATACGGTTTAGCAACTATGTGTATTGGTTTAGGCCAAGGCATTGCAACTGTATTTGAACGTGTTCAAGACTAATTAGTTTAAACATGTAAAACCATCTTGGTGATTAAAAAGGCGAACTGATTTTATTCAGTTCGCCTTTTTTATTAGCTTCAATTTATGAAAACGACCTTTATCAAACAAGCATGTAACAGCGTAATTATGTGATCGGGCGTATTATTAAATAAAGCATTTTGAAACTGCTAAAAGCATTAAGTAAAATAGTTAAATTACATTTGAAATTGCGTTAAACTGCCAAACTTATTAATTGCTATACCTAAGCAATCACTTTAATTAAACAGGCCAATTTATTATGAGCTTTGATAATCCCGATCACCAATTAGATGCCATAGGCCTTCGCTGTCCAGAGCCAGTAATGATGGTACGTGCTGCTATTCGTAAAATGAGTGATGGTGAAACGTTATTAATAACTGCTGATGACCCATCAACAACTCGCGACATTCCGAGTTTTTGTACGTTTATGGATCACACGCTGGTGGCTAAAGATGCAGAAGAAGCACCGTATAGATATGTAGTGAAGAAAGGGTTGTAAAGCTATCAGCTATCAGCTATCAGCTATCAGCAAACTTACTCGTTAAGCCAATTAGGTTCAAGTAATCATTTGCAGTCAAACTATTTACTCCGAAGAATGTCATATGAGCTTCTAATAGTTGAGATTCACTGATAGCACCACTCCCATCATAGCCAAACGTGTGCATGTAGTTAGTCTTTTTTATATTGGTACCTCTATTTAATACTTTTTGTAAGCTACAAAGATAAGTAAAAAGATCCATCTTTGAAAATTCTGAAAAATGCCCCATAAGTCTTTGTCGCTCATAATCACCTAAGACAAACGACTGCTTGATCCCTTCTAAGCTTTTGGCAGAATTGATCATTTTTTCCAAGTATCTAGATAAATCTAATTCTTTAGCTGAAAGCTTTAAATCAGTAACTCTATTGTTAACAACAAATGGGGCATCTTCGAAGATTAAACACATATAGTCATATTGAGGTTTATTGAACATATATAAACAAAGTAAAATCACTAAGACTAAAATATCTATTGTTTTCTCTTCGACTATTAATTCTATACTTGTAAGTAATCTATTTGTTAATTGTATAGCTGATCTAGGTGCTAAGTTTTGCCAATTGGAGATCTCAGCAATGAGAGATGATAACTGCTTTTTTAAATCATCACCTTGAGATAAAAGCGGAAACAGTAAAATGCTTTTTTGTTCCAGATAGTGATTATCTAATACAGTAAAATCACAATTTGCTTCTAATAAACTGGCAGAAATCCCAACATCTAGATGGTACTTTGTATCAAAGAAACGCCTTAAATAGTTATCAGCATTAAAATCGTTTCCATATAAAGCTTTTATCGTGTGCTGCAGTTCTTCTGTATGTGTTGAAACAACTATTACTAACCCTTCTATATCGAAAATATGCTTTATTGCTTCTAGCATTTCTACTGCATAAGTTGGGCGGCAGCGGTCTAACTCATCAATAAAAATGAATGCGGGATAATCACGAGCTGTTGCTTGCAAGCCACCTTTTGGCTTTTCAATCGAGTATTTAACTAACTCTTTAATGGTGCCCTTTAGCTCTTTTACCCCCTTCTTATAGTCACTATGCTCTTTAAATGCTTGTGTTGTCATTGCTTCCATAGCTGCTGACAAATCTAATGGTTTATTATTTTGTGTTGATGAAGAAGTATCATCTATGTCAGAGTTTTCGTCTACAAATAGGTCTTCAATATCAAAGCCACCATATCGCTTAACCAATGCAGCTAAAATTTTTGGTAAGACAGATATACCTATATTTTTAAAGCTTTTTCTTTTGGCTTGAGTTAAATGGCTTTTGTTGATTGTTTCTAAAAGTTGCTCTTGTATTTCAGCAAGCACTGTAATAATAGGTGAATCCATAAAATCATTCGACCAAGCATCTATGTAAACAACCGGATGTTCATGCTTTAAGTTTTCAGCCCAACGTTTTACGAAATAAGTTTTACCTGCCCCCCATTCCGCATTTACGTTAATTACATAAGAGGATTTATTGGGCTTCTCTCTATTCGCATTTGAGCGACGAACAAGGATCTTAGTAAGCAGTTCTGCATCTTGCTTTCTATTTAGTTGATCAGCAGGATAAGTAATATCATCAATTTTTATTTCTTCGTTCCATTCTTTAGTTTTCATACAACGTCCTTGTCACAAATCTATCAATTCTCTCAAACAACTAAAGCTTACAGCTATTTTTTAGTTATCGTCACTTGTGGCTTATCGTAGTCACTGTAGTCAATACTTACTATGTACGTGCCTTTTATTGCTGGTGTGAAACTAAAGTAGTTATAAATAGTATTACAGTCTGCGATAGCTGGCTGGCCGAGTGCTAGGCTTTGCCCCTCTGGTTGTGCGTCGCTATAACCACAGTTATAACCTTCGCTAAAATCGGCATCTGCTATTTTAAATTCGTACACTTTACCAGGGCTAGAAAATTTAACTTCTGCTTGATAAAGCGCAGGACCAACTGGCGAAAACTGATACTGAGGTTCAGCGTCCCAAAGCGTAAAGTCGCCTCTTAGATAAATTGTTTTATCTAGCTCTTGCTGTGGCAATACATCGTTAATCGAAATTTGGCTTGTACAGGCAGTAAGTAAACCAGCAATTGCTAAGGTTAAAATTCGTTTCATAGAAATCATCAATGGGGTTTCCTTTGCATACAGTGAAAACTAAAAAGCCAGCAAAACGCTGGCTTTTAAAATTGCTAATCGGTGTTATTTTTGTAAAACAGAAATATCTGCAATACCTAAAAACAATCCGCTTAACTGGCTTAATAGCGCAAGACGATTTTGCTTAACTGCTTCATCGTCGGCCATAACCATTACGTTGTCAAAAAAGTTATCAACACTTTGTCGAATACCTGCCAATTGGCTTAATGCTTCTTGGTAGTTTCCATCTGCATAAAGTGGTGCAAGGTCAGTGGCAAATTTTGCTACTTGTGATGCCAATACTTTTTCAGCGTCGTCGCTTAATAAGCTCTCATCAACACTACCTTGGCTGGTAATGTCGTTTTTAGCCAGAATATTACCTACACGCTTATTAGCAGCTGCAAGCGCTTCTGCTGCGTCTAATGTGCGGAAGTGACTTACGGCCTTAACACGGCGATCAAAATCAACAGGTTTAGTCGGACGACGTGCAAGCACAGCTTGAATTACGTCTACTTCAATCCCTTCGTCTTGATACCAAGCACGGAAGCGCCCTAGCATAAATTCAAATACGTCAGCCGATACATTTAAGTTAGTTAACTTGTCGCCAAATAATGTTTGCGATTTAGCTACTAGGTCTAAAATATCAAGTGGTAGTTCTTTTTCTACCATAATGCGAAGTGCACCAATAGCAGCACGACGAAGCGCAAATGGGTCTTTGTCACCTTTAGGTGCTTGGCCTATACCAAAAATACCCACCAGCGTGTCAAACTTATCAGCAATCGCTACTGCGCAGCTAATTAAGTTTGTAGGTAAGTTGTCGCCTGCAAAGCGTGGCATGTACTGCTCGTTTTGCGCTATGGCTACATCTTCGGCTTCACCGTCGTGGCGAGCGTAATGCATTCCCATTACACCTTGTACGTCGGTAAATTCCATTACCATTTCTGTCATTAAGTCAGTTTTACTTAATAAGCCTGCACGCTGTGCTAGCACTTTATCAGCACCTAATTGCTCAGCAATATAACCTGCAAGCTCACTAATACGCTGAGACTTATCTTTAAGCGTACCAAGTTGTTTTTGGAACAATACGCTATCAAGCGATTCTAATCGGCTTTCTAGTGTTTTCTTTTTATCTGTTTCAAAGAAGAACTGTGCATCTGCTAAACGCGGGCGCACTACTTTTTCGTTACCAGAAATAACTACACTTGGCTCTTTACTTTCTATGTTAGATACAAACAAAAACTTATTTAAAAGTTTGCCGTTTTGATCTAATAACGGGAAATATTTTTGATCGTCTTTCATGGTGTAAATTAACGCTTCGGCTGGTACATCTAAAAATGCTTCTTCAAATGTTGCCGTTAAAGTAACTGGCCACTCTACAAGTGATGTTACTTCTTCTAGTAAATCTTCATCCATTGCAACAACAGCATTAACTGCCTTTGCGGCCTCTTCTATTTGCGTACGAATTTGCACTTTACGTTGTTCGTAATCGGCAATAACGTAAGCAGATTTAAGTACGTCAAAAACGTCATCCGCATGGTTTATGCTAATTTTTTCTGGGTGATGAAAACGATGACCCTGAAGCTGGTTAGTTATTTTCTTACCAAGGATCTCGCCTTCAAGTAGCTCATCACCAAACAAAATAGTTACCGTATGCACAGGACGAATAAATTGTGTTTTATTCGCGCCCCAACGCATTGGTTTAGGAATTGGTAATTTAGCTAACGCTTTAGTAATTGCACCTGTCATTAGCGATTTGGTTTCTTGCCCTGCTACTTTAGCAATGTGCAATAACCATGCGCCTTTGTCTGTTTCGAGTGTTTGTGCGTCTTTTACTTCAATACCACAACCACGCGCCCAACCCATTGCTGCTTTTGTTGGGTTACCGTCACCGTCAAATGCGGCTTTAGTCGCTGGACCACGTTTTTCAACTTCTTTGTCTTGTTGCTTAGCTTCAAGCGCTTTTACTTGTAAACCTAAACGACGAGGCGATGCATACCAGCTTACGCCTTCGTGTGCTAATTCGAGTGTTTCTAGCTCTGCAGTTAAGTTTGCAGCAAAAGCTTCTGCTAATTTACGCAGTGCTTTTGGTGGCAACTCTTCTGTGCCAATTTCTACTAATAAATTTTGTGCTGACATGCTTACTTATCCTTACACAGCGGGAAACCAAGCGCTTCGCGTTTGTCATAGTAACTTTGTGCACACGCTTTTGATAACGCACGAACGCGTAAAATATAACGTTGACGTTCGGTTACCGAAATAGCGTGTCGTGCGTCTAGTAAGTTAAAGGCATGCGATGCTTTCATTACTTGCTCGTAAGCCGGTAGTGGTAAGTTTGCTTCAATTAACTTTTGGCTCTCTGCTTCACATTTATCAAACTGAGCAAATAAGTCTTCTACGTTTGCGTGTTCAAAATTGTAAGTAGACTGCTCTACTTCATTTTGATGGAACACGTCGCCGTAGGTTACACGCCCCAGTGGACCGTCTGCCCATACTAGGTCATAAATACTATCTACGCCTTGAATGTACATTGCTAAACGCTCTAGGCCGTAAGTAATCTCACCTGTTACTGGTGAACACTCAATACCGCCAACTTGTTGAAAGTAGGTAAACTGCGTTACTTCCATGCCGTTTAACCAAATTTCCCAACCTAGGCCCCACGCACCTAACGTAGGTGATTCCCAGTTGTCTTCTACAAAGCGAACTTCGTGAGTTAGCGTATCGATACCCATAGCCGCTAAAGAGCCTAAGTAAAGCTCTTGGATGTTATCTGGCGATGGCTTTAAAACAACTTGGAATTGGTAGTAGTGTTGTAAGCGATTTGGGTTTTCACCGTAACGACCATCGGTAGGACGACGACACGGTTGCACGTATGCACTTGCCATTGGCTCTGGACCAATAGACTTTAAAAATGTTTGCGGGTGAAATGTCCCTGCGCCCACTTCCATATCAAGTGGTTGAATAATGACACAGCCTTGCTGCGCCCAATAATCCTGTAAAGCCAGGATCAAACCTTGAAAGGTTTTTACGTCATATTTTTGCATATTTGGCTTTTTACTATCTAAGAAGTAGCGTGAAAATTACCCTTAGTATACCGTGTGTACACTCAGGTTTTAAGCAGTTTGTGTAGAAAATAAAAAAGGAGCCATTAGGCTCCTTTTTCAATGTAAGTAATATTTTTACACGTCTAGGTTAACTACACGTAGTGCGTTATTTTCAATAAACTCACGACGAGGCTCAACTTGATCGCCCATTAAGGTTGCAAACAATTGATCCGCGCCAACAGCATCTTCAATAGTTACTTGCAACATACGACGAGCACTAGGATCCATTGTTGTTTCCCACAGCTGGCTAGGGTTCATTTCACCCAGTCCTTTATAGCGTTGAATGTAGATCCCGCGCTTAGATTCTGTGATCAACCATTCCAAAGCATCCACAAAGTTATCAACGGGTTTTGTTTTCTCACCACGTTGAATATAAGCACCTTCTTTTAGGATGTTTGCAATGTTAGTACCAGTCACAGCAATGCGTTGGTAGTCACGTGACGCAATAAAGTCATAATGAAGTACGTGCGCTTTATCAACACCGTGCTGACGAATATTCACAACCGGGTAATACATATTACGCTCAGTGTCATGCTCTGTACCTGCATGGAAAATAGTCGCATCTTCATCACGTTCAACTAGATCATCAACTAACTCTTTTGTCCAAGCAATTACTTTCGCTTCGTCAGAAAGGTCATCCGTTTTTAACTCTGTTTGATAGATTAAGCGTTCCATTACCGTGTTAGGATATTTACGCTTTAAACGCTCAATAACTTTAACTGTATTTTGGTAATCGTGAACGACTTTCTCAAGCGCTTCACCTTCTAGCGCAGAAGCATCTGCACTTGGATATAAAGCCGCATTATTAAGTGCAAGCGACGTTAAGTATTCAACTAATGCAGGGTCATCTTTAATATAACGCTCTTGCTTACCTTTTTTCACTTTATAAAGTGGTGGTTGAGCAATATAAATATAGCCGCGTTCTACAATTTCAGGCATTTGACGATAGAAGAATGTTAATAGTAACGTACGAATATGAGAACCATCCACGTCCGCATCGGTCATGATGATGATACGGTGATAGCGTAATTTCTCAGGATTATATTCGTCACGACCAATACCACACCCTAATGCAGTAATTAGTGTTGCTACTTCTTGTGAAGATAACATTTTATCAAAACGTGCTTTTTCTACGTTTAAGATTTTACCCTTAAGTGGAAGAATAGCTTGGTTTTTACGGTTACGTCCCTGCTTGGCTGATCCGCCAGCAGAGTCCCCTTCCACTATATATAGTTCAGATTGGGCAGGATCTTTTTCTTGGCAATCAGCCAGCTTACCTGGTAAACCAGCTAAGTCCATTGCACCTTTACGACGAGTCATTTCACGGGCTTTACGCGCCGCTTCACGAGCACGTGAGGCATCAATAATCTTACCTACAACAATTTTAGCATCAGTTGGGTTTTCTAATAAAAACTCAGTGAATTTTTCAGCCATTGCTTGTTCAACTGCAGACTTAACTTCACTTGAAACTAGCTTGTCTTTAGTTTGTGATGAGAACTTAGGATCAGGAACTTTTACACTAACAACAGCCGTTAAGCCTTCACGGGCATCATCACCGGTAGCATTACTGGTTGTTTTAGCTTTTTTGTTAAAGCCTTCTTTTTCCATGTAGTTATTAAGTGTACGTGTTAGCGCTGATCTAAAACCGGCTAAGTGAGTACCACCATCACGTTGTGGAATATTATTTGTGAAACAGTAAATGTTTTCTTGGTATGCATCATTCCACTGCATTGATACTTCAACGCTAATACCATCTTCTTCACGTTCGTGAGTAAAATGGAATACACCTTTATGTATAGGTGTTTTATTACGGTTTAAGTATTCAACGAAAGCTTGAATACCGCCTTCGTATTTAAAGTGATCAGATTTATTTTCTTCACGTTCATCATTTAAAATGATGCTCACACCTGAATTTAGGAATGAAAGCTCGCGTAAACGCTTAGCTAAAATTTCGTAATGAAAATCTAAGTTTGTGAATGTTTCACCACTTGGCCAAAAACGCAGTTCTGTACCGGTCGTTTCTGAATCACCAATAACAGCTAATGGTGCATCTGGAACGCCCATAGTATAAAACTGCTCATGAAGTTTACCTTCTCGGCGAACTGTAAGTTTTAGCTTTTCTGAAAGTGCATTTACAACAGAAACACCAACACCGTGTAAGCCACCTGATACTTTATAAGAGTTATCATCAAACTTACCACCGGCATGAAGTACCGTCATAATAACTTCGGCTGCTGATACGCCTTCTTCTTCATGGATAGAAGTTGGAATACCACGACCGTTATCTCGTACTGAGACAGAACCGTCTAAGTGAATCGTTACATAAATATCATCACAATGACCTGCTAAGGCTTCATCGATCGAGTTATCAACGACCTCAAACACCATGTGGTGTAAGCCTGTGCCATCATCGGTGTCCCCAATATACATTCCAGGACGCTTTCTTACTGCGTCTAATCCTTTAAGTACTTTAATACTCGACGAGTCATAATTCTCAGACATGGTTAATCCCACTTATCTTGTTATTAGGTTGCCATGTTTCACGTGGAACATTTGTAGTTCTCGTTGCATGGGTTCCACCACAGCAGAAATACTTTCAGACAAAATTGAAGAGATAAAAATTTGAGAACTGCAGTGAGCAAGTAATTGTCCCACTTTCTCTTTTGTATCTTCGCCTAACTCTGAAGGTAGATCATCTATTAGCAATATAGATTGCTTATCTGTCTCTGACTCAATTAAGCTATTTTGCGTAACTTTTAACGCATACAATAATAGCTTCAATTGACCGCGTGAGAATGTATTCTCCACGCTGTTGCCAGCGACACTAAAACTAAAATCGGCCTTATGAGGGCCTTTACTTGTAAACCCTTGGCGAGCATCTCGCTCAAAGTTTTGCTCTAACGCATCTGCAAGAGATTCGGTCTCTTTCCAGCCTGCGTTAAAGGTCATTTCTAAATCACGTACAAGCGTTAATTCTGCACACATTTTATCAAAAAATTGCTGCTTAAACCTACTTATATACGCCAATCTTAATTTATTTATTTCTTCAGCCAGTCTAACAAATTCTTTGTCCCAAAACTTAATTTGGTCAAAATAATTCTTTGGCTTAGTTTTTAATAAAGCATTACGTTGTTTGAGTACTTTATTAAATGATTGCCACAAAAAAAAGAACTCATGTTCCACGTGGAACAAACCTAAATCTAAAAACTTTCTACGCTCTTTCGGCCCACCAAAAAATAAGGAGTAACTCTCTGGTGTAATAATTTGTACTGGCATGAGTTGAGCTAGTTCGGATATTTTACGGCTCGCTTTTCCTTGGATTTTTAAATTAGTTTCACCCGTTTGAGTTTTGCTAATGCCAATAGGAATAGATAAGTCGTGAATTGTTTTGCGCCCGTGAATTACAAACTGCTCATGCTGATGCGCGATAATACTTTTATGTTTTGGAGTACGAAAAGATTTGCCGTGAGAAAGGTAATAAATAGCCTCTAAAAGGCTGGTTTTTCCGCTGCCATTTTCACCATAAATTATATTAACGCCATTGACTGGTTCTAGCGTCAACGCCTCAATATTACGAAAATATTTGAGGCTCAAATGACTTAAGCTCATTATGTATTTATAATCTTATAAACGCATAGGCATAACAACATACATTGCTTCTTCATCGCCTGCACCTTCAATTAATGCACTGCTATTTGAGTCAGCTAATGTAAATAGTACGTCTTCTGTTTTTAGTGTGTTTAGTACGTCTAATACGTAAGACACGTTAAACCCAATTTCTAGGTCAGCGCCTTCGTAACTTACTTCAACAACTTCTTCAGCTTGTTCTTGCTCTGGGTTGTTAGCCGTAATTTTTAATAAACCGTTTGATAAGTTTAAGCGTACACCACGAAACTTTTCATTAGATAAAATAGACACTCGTTGAAACGCATTTCGTAACCATTCACGGTTAGCTGTAATTACCTTATCCCCACCGCGTGGTAATACTCGACGGTAATCAGGAAAGCGCCCATCAACTAGTTTACTTGTAAATGTAAACTCAAGATCGATGATACGAATATGGTTGGCACCAAACTGAATTGTAACCAGTTCGTCGTCAGCGACCATAAGACGCATAATTTCTTGCACACCTTTGCGAGGAATAATTAGTTGGCGTTGAGTATTAAGCGATTGCGTTAATTGCTTTTGCGCTATAGCCAAACGGTGACCATCTGTCGCCACTGTTTTTATATCGGTATTATCTACTTCAAACGACATACCATTTAAGTAATAACGTACGTCTTGATTTGCCATTGAAAAATGCGTGCTTTCGAGTAACTTACGAAGCTCTATGCGAGTAAGTTGAAATTCAACTTCTCCGTCCCACTCTTCTAAATTAGGAAAATCATCAGCAGACAAAGTCGTTAATGAAAAACGGCTTTTACCACTAGTTAAAAGTAATTGATGCTCTTGCAAGCTTAAAGTAATGTCTGAACCATCAGGTAGACTTTTACAAATATCGAGTAACTTTTTAGCGGGTAACGTTAGTTTTGTATCGGCAATATCATCACCTACAAATACACCAGAAACTAGTTCAATTTCAAGGTCAGTACCCGTCATTGAAAGTTGTCCGTTTTCTACCACTAACAATACGTTAGATAAAATTGGCAACGTGTGCTTGCGCTCTATTGCGCCAGACACTTGCACCAATGGCTTTAAAAATTGTTGTCTTGATATTGTTATTTGCATAATAAAGTCAGCCCTAAGATGACAATGTTCTTATTAAATTTTGGTAATCTTCTTTAATTTCGTGGCTTTCGTCACGTAGTGATTTTATCTTACGACATGCATGTAATACGGTCGTATGATCGCGTCCACCAAATGCGTCACCAATCTCAGGTAAGCTGTGATTAGTTAATTCTTTAGATAATGCCATAGCTACTTGGCGCGGCCTCGCTATAGAGCGGCTGCGGCGCTTAGATAACAGATCAGATATACGAATTCGATAGTACTCAGCAACAGTGCGCTGAATATTGTCTATGGTAACCAGTTTATCTTGCAAGGCAAGTAAATCGCGTAGCGCTTCTTTTACAAAGTCGATAGAAATTGGACGACCCGTAAAGTTCGCATTAGCGATTACACGGTTAAGTGCACCTTCTAATTCACGTACATTCGAGCGTAATTTTTTTGCAATAAAAAAGGCAACTTCGTGTGGTAAGTTAATCTTACTTTGCTGGGCTTTTTTCATCAAAATAGCAACACGCGTTTCAAGCTCTGGTGGCTCAATCGCAATTGTTAATCCCCAACCAAAACGTGATTTTAGCCTGTCTTCAACGCCTTCAATCTCTTTAGGATAACGGTCAGAGGTTAAAATAATTTGTTGGTTACCTTCAAGCAATGCATTAAAGGTATGAAAAAACTCTTCTTGTGAACGCTCTTTGTTAGCAAAAAATTGAATATCATCAATCATCAATGCATCAACACTACGGTAATAACGCTTAAATTCTTCTATCGCATTATTTTGAAGTGCCTTTACCATGTCTTGAACAAAGCGTTCTGAATGCATGTAAACAATTTTAGCATCTGGCTTATTTGCCATAATGCCGTTACCTACTGCATGTAATAAGTGAGTTTTACCTAAACCAGTGCCACCGTATATAAATACAGGGTTAAAAGCAGAGCCAGGATTGTCGGCAACCTGTGTGGCCGCAGCTTTTGCTAATTGGTTTGATTTACCTTCAACAAAGCTATCAAAAGTATAGTTTTCTTTAATGTTAGATTTGTAACCTGACTTAGGTGCAGGTTCAACAACTGGCTTTTGCTCGCGAGGCTGTTGTTTTGCTGAAGCGTGTGCACTTGGTGCTGATTGAGTTTCTATAACCGGTGCAGCTTGTGCATTTAATAAAGGTTTACTACCTACATCAAAACGTAGTTTTGGTGCTTCAACACCACAAATTTCTACTAGTAATTCGTTAATTCTATTTAGGTACTTTTCTCTCACCCAATCAAGCACAAAGCGATTAGGTGCATAAATCGTCAAGGTATCTTCGGTACTTTCTGCTTGTAGCGGTCTTACCCACATACTGAATTGCTGCGAAGGCAACTCATCTTGCAATACATATAAACAACTTTGCCAAACCGACAGATACACAGTTAAACTCCCAGAGATATAATTTTTATTCCCGCACATCATTAATGATTATAAATCATACATTTATTGCGTTCAAATGGTCCAATAAGCGACCCAAGACCGCGTATTATGAAGACACTTTATCCACAAGTAAAAGATTGATTTTTATAAAATTGTTGATATCGATGTATAAAATCATTAACAAGCTGATTTAAAACAGTTTTTATTTTAGATCCTGAGAGGAGATCATAACAAAATAACACCAAGATCGCGAACCAAATTTACGATCCAATTTACTTTTCCCCTGCTTTTATTCACTTTTTATACAAGGGCTGTGGAAAACTTCTTATTTATGATGATCCTAACAGATCGCCTTATATGATCTCTCATATAGTAGTAGGTGGGTTATATACCCTTAACGTAATTATGATTGACTTTACATTACTTACTCTATAATATCTCGCGCTCGCAATGGCACCTATGCCAGGATCGCGACCTGTATAGGATGTTTTAACTTTAACCGATCGGATGAGATTGTTATGAAAAGAACTTTTCAACCTAGCGTTTTAAA
Organism: Pseudoalteromonas sp. TAE79; assembly: GCF_000498015.1. NCBI lineage: Bacteria > Pseudomonadati > Pseudomonadota > Gammaproteobacteria > Alteromonadales > Pseudoalteromonadaceae > Pseudoalteromonas > Pseudoalteromonas sp. TAE79. The sequence goes on along the minus strand of NZ_AUTL01000128.1, from coordinate 23,444 downwards.
ACGCAAACGTGCACACGGCTTCCGTGCTCGCATGGCAACTGTAAATGGCCGTAAAGTATTAGCACGTCGCCGCGCTAAAGGCCGCAAAGTTCTTTCTGCTTAATTTATAAGTGGAAGACTTTAGCTTTGGCAGGGAGTTACGTCTGTTAACTCCCTCGCATTACTCTCGCATATTTAATGAACCCGCTCGGGCTGCAACTCCTTTCTTTACTCTATTAGCTAAACCAAATGACCAAGAAAAACCTCGGTTAGGTCTTACTGTTGCTAAAAAACGCGTAAAAAAGGCATGCCAACGAAACCGTATTAAACGTCTCGCTCGCGAAAGTTTTCGTTTAAATCAACACAGCATCGATAATATTGATATTGTGCTTATGGTGAAAAGTGGTATTGATGAACAGTCTAATGAAGAATTAACCAAACAACTTACTAAATTATGGCGAAAAATTAACGAACGCTGTAAACCAGGTGCACCTAAACCGCCACCTTTTAAGAAACGCCCAAACAAATCAGCTAAATCTAATAAACAAACCTAATTGCAATAGAATTGCAGGGTTAATTAATGTATCTTTAGCTCACCTTTTAATCATGCATTTAAAATTTCTAATTGAGTCTTTAAATACATGATATCTATCTCACTAAACTTAAGTAGGGGCATAAACATCATGAGGTTAATTAAACCACTTGTTGCTTTTCCTAAGATTTGTTTAGTGTTATTTATCCGCGGTTATCAAAAGTGGATTAGCCCGCTGTTAGGTCCGCATTGTCGTTTTAATCCAAGCTGCTCACATTATGCAATTCAAGCAATTAATTTGCATGGATTTATAAAAGGTAGTTGGTTAGCTTTAAAACGCATATTAAAATGCCATCCTTTACATTCAGGTGGAGACGACCCCGTACCTGAAAAATTAACCCATATTAACCACCAACACGAGAAATAAGAGCTGTTATGGAATCGCAACGCACGTTTTTATTAATTGGCCTAATGCTAGTGTCGTTTTTATTGTTCCAAGAATGGGATAATGATTACAACAAGCCTAAAGCCGATCCAAGTGCCACAACACAAACACTACAAGCAAATTCACCAGAGTCGGATGATTATATTCCTTCATCGTCAGATTCAGGTTTACCCGCTTCAGCAACTTTAGCTAAACGTTCAGTTATTGAAATCACAACTGACGTTTTTAAAGTTAAAATTGACACCAAAGGCGGTGACATTGTTGAAACAGACCTTCTTCAATACGAAGAAACTAAAGGAAGTGAAACACCTTATATGCTTCTTGGTCAGCTTGATAGTGGCAAACAATACTTTTCACAAAGTGGCTTAATTGGCTTAAATGGCCCTGACGCGTCAGCTAACGGTCGCCCTACTTATAGTACCGAACAAAAGTCATATACCTTAACGGGTGATGTGCTTCGCGTTCCACTTCAGTTTACTGATAGTAATGGTGTTAGTTTTACTAAAACGTATGTATTCAAAAAAGGTCAGTATGACGTAGGCTTAGAATACAAAATTAACAACACCACCAGCACACCTCTTCAAGTTCAGCTATACACGCAAATTAAGCGTACTGTACAAGAAAAAGGCAGCATGGTTGATCAAAACTATTTAGGTGCTGCATACGGTACTGATGAAGAACCTTACGAAAAGTATAGTTTTTCTGATATGGCTGATAAAAACCTAAATAAAAGCACACAAGGTGGCTACGTTGCATTTATACAGCATTACTTTGTAAGTGCTTGGGTTCCAATGCAGGATCAATCAAATACTATTTATAGCTTAATTACGAAAAGTAATGCCGCTATTATTGGTGCTAAAGACCCTGCTGTTAATATTCAAGCAGGTAGTGAGCAAACACTAACTGCTACTTATTATATGGGCCCGAAAGAATCAGATATTCTTGAAGCGATTCACCCAGACCTAGACTTAACTGTAGATTACGGTTGGTTATGGTTTATTTCGCAACCTTTATTTGTATTGCTAAAATGGTTACACAGCATTTTAGGTAACTGGGGGGTAGCAATTATTGCCATCACTATTATCGTAAAATCGTTAATGTACCCGCTAACTAAAGCGCAATACACTTCAATGGCAAAAATGCGTGCTCTACAGCCTAAAATGGCAGCTCTTAAAGAAAAGTTTGGTGATGACCGTCAAAAGTTCGGCCAAGCAACTATGGAAATGTACAAAAAAGAAAAAGTTAACCCTATGGGTGGCTGTTTCCCTATTTTGCTACAAATGCCAATTTTCTTAGCCTTGTTCTACGTATTCTTAGAGTCTACTGAACTTCGCCATGCTGAATTTATTTTTTGGTTAACTGACCTTTCTGCACAAGACCCGTACTACGTATTACCGATATTATTTGGTGCGAGTATGTTTGTGACGCAAAAGCTACAACCTATGACGGTTACTGATCCAATGCAGCAAAAAATGATGACCTTTATGCCGGTTATCTTCTCTGTATTCTTCTTATGGTTCCCATCTGGTTTAGTTCTTTATTGGTTAGTGTCTAACCTTATTTCTATTGTCCAGATGTTAATCATCTACCGTGGCATGGAAAAGAAAGGAATTAAAGTAAGAGGCTAATTGCCTATACCCAAGCCACATCAAGATGGTTTGAGTATATTACTTATATAAAGGCGACTTCGGTCGCCTTTTTTATTGCCTGTTTTTCACCACAGCTATTCGCTACCAATAAATCGATAGGTTACAATACGGGCATAAAGTTACTCACCGTTGGTAAATTAATAGCATGATCAATCAAGATACAATTGCAGCACAAGCAACAGCACCTGGACGTGGTGGTGTTGGTATTATTCGCGTTTCAGGTAGCCTTGCTAAAAGTGTCGCCGAAAAAGTAGTAGGTAAAATACCTAAAGTCCGCTACGCCGATTATGTGCCATTTAAAAGCCTTGCTGGCGAGCAACTTGACCAAGGTATTGCCATTTACTTTGCAGGCCCAAACTCATTCACTGGTGAAGACGTACTTGAATTACAAGGCCATGGCGGCCCTGTAGTGCTAGATATGTTACTTAAAGAAATTAGTAAAATAGAGGGCGTTCGTTTAGCAAAGCCTGGTGAGTTTTCTGAACGTGCATTTATGAATGACAAGCTTGATTTAACACAAGCAGAAGCCATCGCCGACTTAATTAATGCCACTAGCGAGCAAGCCGCTAAAAGCGCCCTACAGTCTCTCCAAGGTGAATTTTCTAAGCACATAGAAACACTCGTAGAAAAAGTAATTCACTTACGTATGTATGTAGAAGCGGCAATAGATTTTCCTGATGAAGAAATTGATTTTTTATCAGATGGTAAAGTGTCAGGCGACTTAGACGCTATTATTACTCAGCTTAACACTGTAACCAATCAAGCCAAGCAAGGCAGCATAATGCGCGAAGGTATGCGTGTTGTTATTGCAGGCCGCCCTAATGCGGGTAAATCAAGCCTGCTTAACGCTCTAGCCGGTCGTGAAGCCGCAATCGTAACAGAAATAGCCGGTACCACTCGGGACGTACTACGAGAGCATATACATATAGATGGTATGCCACTGCATATTATAGATACAGCAGGCCTACGCGAAAGCCCAGACAGAGTAGAGCAAATAGGTATTGAGCGTGCGTGGGATGAAATAAACCAAGCCGATCGCGTTTTATTTATGCTTGATGGCACTGATACTATAGATACTGACCCGCACAAAATTTGGCCTGAATTTATGGCAAAATTACCAGAAGGTATGGGGGTTACGGTCATCAGAAATAAAGCTGATTTATCGGGCGACATAGTAGGAATGGAGCAAGAGCAACAATACCCGGTCATCAGCTTAAGTGCTAAAAATGCTGACGGTATTGAGCTTGTTCGCGAGCATTTAAAAGCCTGTATAGGCTTTCAAGGCGCAACAGAGGGTGGCTTTATGGCGCGCCGTCGTCATTTGGATGCGCTAGAGAGTGCTGCGTATCATTTAGAAACAGGTAAAACACAATTAGAAATGCACATTGCTGGTGAAATATTGGCTGAAGAACTGCGTTTAACACAGCAGTATTTAAACGAAATAACCGGTGAATTTACCTCAGACGACTTACTTGGCAAGATATTTAGCTCATTTTGTATTGGTAAATAAGCACCTTATTACAGATATATTTTTATTATAAGAGCACTTAGGTGCTCTTTTTTTATGTAAAATATTCACTATAAAATATGTATTTGTACCGTCAATCCCAGCCAGTTCTGCCAATAAAATCATACCCAAAGCGATAATTATTACCAGCCAGATTATGTAGATTAGACAGTGAAAAGAGCCTTTAAGTAAAGTATTAATAGCGCAAGTAGCACCCATTTTAAGGTCAAAACCGATACATATTTCAAACAAAAATACGTTTTAAAATAATTATCCTCCACACAAAAGTTAGTTATAAATAGCTTTTTTATAATTACCTAGCTCATAAAAACTGATGTTATTTGCTCAATTTAAGAGCTAAAACATGACGATCAGTACTCTAAAAAATCAACTTTATACAACATATGGACAGACGATCACTGCGGCTTTTTAATAAAAATGACTCGAGATTTGAGTGCATCAAACTTTTGATCTACTAATCCACCAGCAAAATACATAAAAAAAGCAGCTATAAATACGCATTAAATTAAATATATTGAGATCACTTATCCACAAAACCTAATTTTTAGCTCAAATAAATAGTAAATTGAGCCACCTCGCAGAGAAAAACCTAATGATCTATTAAAAATTATCTGTTTATAAGCTTATTTTTAATTAATTTCGTTAGAACAGCCCAATTAGATCATTTAATAAAATTATTTTCGATCTAAATTTAAGGTTATCAACAACCTTTATATCCACATTATGATCACCTTGTGCTTTTTATGCCTAGATTTATAATTAAGTCTTTCACTAAATAGTAATATCAATAACTTAGCGATTATTAAACAACCTAAAAGGTGTGTTTAAACAGAGCTTTCCCCACTGTTATCAACAACTTTATCAGAAGATTACATTTAAAGATATTTTGTTAACCCCTATAATATCAACAACTTAATTAACCGCTTTCAAATAAGAATAAAATTAGCACAAAAATAGTTATACAAAAAAGCACACTTAACTTTACTGTTACTCACACTCAGTTATCATAGGCAGCAATTAAAACCAATGTGATCACTAATATTCATGAGTTCAGTAAATCTTATTGTTGGCAGCCAAATGGGATCAGCCGAGTATGTTGCAGAGCAACTAAGCGACGCGCTTAATAACCTTGGTATTACTACACAACTACATGATCAACCTGAATTTAGCGATATTGATCAGCAAAATACCATTTGGTTAATTTGCACATCTACTTATGGTGCAGGTGATTATCCTGAAAACTTTATTAGCTTTGTTGAAGATGTGACTCAAGCTAATGATTTATCAGAATTAAAATACTCAGTAATCGCTTTAGGTGATACCAGTTATGACACTTACAACCAAGCTGGACGTAATATAGATGCCTTATTATCTCAAAAAGGCGCTATAAAAGTAGCAGAACGCTTAGAGCTTAATATTCTCGATGAAGCACTACCAGAAGACACAGCATTAGCATGGTTAGACTCTTGGATAACCAAAACAGGCTTAAAATAGATAGATCAAGTAAAAAGTTATATATAAAGTTACCCACAATTTACTAATAATTTAATAGATTTTGTGGATAAAGATTGAATAAACTGCTTTTTAAAGCATGCTTATCCATGGGATAAGATCCAACTGATTCAGCCCTGTGCATAAGGTGCCTTTTTGATCAGAGCTTATTTGCTGGATGATCCGATCATATTAACACCTTTAGATCTGATCTAATTTCATGTTTTAAATGAAGATCTAAACCTTATCAACAGAAAAGCTGATCAGTAGTAGTAATAGTAATAAAAGATCTCTTTAAAAGATCCTTTATATTATTAGAGATCACATACTTAGATCTTGCTCTTTGTTTAATCATTTATCTTCTGCCAATTTCTAGGTAGAATACGCTCCCTTTTGAAGTTTACCGGTTTGATTTAAGTAGGATCCCATTAATGATTTTTCACGAAAATTTTGACGTTATCGTAGTAGGTGGTGGACATGCTGGCACTGAAGCCGCATTAGCAGCTGCCCGTATGGGGATGAATACCCTGCTACTGACTCACAATATGGATACCCTTGGTCAAATGTCTTGTAACCCAGCGATTGGTGGGATTGGCAAAGGTCATTTGGTAAAAGAAATTGATGCGCTTGGCGGTGCAATGGCACAGGCCATTGACAAAGGCGGGATCCAATTTCGCACACTAAACTCTTCAAAAGGACCTGCTGTTCGTGCAACTCGAGCACAAGCAGATCGCGCTTTGTACAAAGCAGCTATTCAAACAACATTACAAAATCAAGATAACCTTAAGATTTTTCAACAATCATGTGATGATCTTATTGTTGAAAACGATCGTGTTACTGGCGTAGTAACTCAAATGGGTTTACGTTTTAGTGCTCCAAGTGTCGTTTTAACCGTGGGTACTTTTTTAGGTGGCCAAATACACATTGGTTTAGAAAATTACAAAGGCGGTCGTGCTGGTGATCCACCATCAATTGCATTGGCTGAACGTTTACGCGAACACCCTTTTAGAGTGGATCGCTTAAAAACAGGTACTCCGCCACGTATTGATGCACGTACTGTTGATTTTACAAAAATGGAAGCACAGCCTGGTGATATGCCAACACCTGTATTTTCATTTATGGGTAAACAATCAGATCACCCACAACAAATACCGTGTTACATCACTTACACCAACGAAAAAACACATGATGTTATTCGTAAAAACCTACATCGCTCACCTATGTACTCAGGTGTTATTGAAGGTATTGGTCCACGCTACTGCCCATCAATTGAAGATAAAATTGTACGTTTTGCGGATAAAGATAAGCACCAAATATTTGTTGAACCTGAAGGCTTAACATCATACGAATTATATCCAAATGGTATTTCTACTAGTTTACCGTTTGATGTACAACTTGAGATTGTGCAATCTATTTCTGGTTTTGAAAATGCACATATTTGTCGACCAGGCTATGCAATAGAATATGACTACTTTGATCCACGTGATTTAAAACAGTCTTTAGAAACAAAATTTATCGAAGGCTTATTTTTCGCGGGTCAAATTAACGGCACTACCGGTTATGAAGAAGCGGGTGCACAAGGCTTAATTGCAGGTATGAATGCTGCGTTAAAAGTGCAAGGTAAAGATTCTTGGACGCCACGTCGCGATGAAGCTTACGTGGGTGTATTAATCGACGACTTAGCAACACTGGGTACGAAAGAACCGTACCGCATGTTTACTAGCCGTGCCGAATACCGTTTACTACTTCGTGAAGATAATGCAGATATTCGCTTAACTGAAAAAGGCCGTGAGCTGGGTTTAGTTAATGACGAACGTTGGCAGGCATTTAACGAAAAAATGGAAGTAATTGAGAAAGAAAAACAACGCATTAAAGATACGTGGATTCATAAAGATCACGCCGTTGTAGATCAAGTAAATGCATTACTGAAAACACCGCTTACACGTGAAGCAAGTTTAGAAGAATTACTTCGTCGCCCAGAGATTCGTTATAACGATCTTATGGCTATAGAAGGATTAGGATCTGAATTTACAAACAAAGCGGCACTTGAACAAGTTGAGATCCATACTAAGTACGCAGGTTATATTGCGCGTCAACAAGATGAGATCAACAAACAGCTTCGTCATGAGCAAACAATTTTACCAAAAGAGTTTGATTATAAAACCGTATCTGGTTTGTCAAATGAGGTAGTTGCCAAGCTTATTGAGTCGCGTCCTGACACTATTGGCCAAGCATCGCGTATTTCTGGTATCACCCCAGCGGCGATTTCGCTATTATTAGTGTATCTGAAGAAGCAAGGCTTATTACGCAAATCTGCGTAACGATAAGGGTACATAGTGTTACAGCAACAATTAACTACATTGTTAGCGCAAACTGATATTGCGCTAACGGAAAAACAACAGCAACAGCTAGTTCGTTACGTCGAATTATTAGATAAGTGGAATAAAGCTTATAATTTAACTTCGGTACGCTTACCTGAAGAAATGATGATTAAGCATATTATGGATAGTTTAGTTGTTGCGCCTCACTTACCCGGTCATCATTATATTGATGTTGGCACAGGGCCTGGCCTTCCGGGCATTGTTTTAGCGATTGCATTACCTAACACACAATTTGTGTTACTAGATAGTCTAGGTAAACGCGTTCGCTTTTTAATGCATGTTAAACATGAGCTTGGCCTTGATAACGTAACACCTGTTCAGTCAAGAGTTGAAGAATATCAACCAAGTGTTAAATTAGATGGCGTACTCAGTCGTGCATTTGCTTCATTACAAGATATGGTTGACTGGTGTTCGCACTTAATTGATCATTCGGGTAAATTTATAGCGCTTAAAGGTGTGTTCCCTAGCGAAGAGCTAGAGTCACTACCTACTGGCGTTAAGTTTGAGCAAAAAATTGCATTAGAAGTACCTAAGTTAGATGCACAACGACATTTAATTATTCTTTCTAAAGACTAGGGATCAGAGACACTGTGGCAAAAGTCATCGCATTAGCAAATCAAAAAGGTGGAGTGGGTAAAACTACAACCGCTGTAAACCTCGCTGCGTCTATGGCTGCAACGAAACGTAAAGTGCTGTTAATTGATCTCGATCCGCAAGGTAATGCGACTATGGGTAGTGGCGTAGATAAATATGGCGACGTGCCAACTATTTACGACCTACTTATTGAAGATAAACCTATAGAAGACGTTATCATCAAAGAAACGTCTGGTGAATACCATATGATTGCTGCAAACGGTGATGTAACCGCTGCAGAAGTTAAATTGATGGAATTGTTTGCCCGTGAAGTGCGTTTACGTAACGCACTTGAAAAAATTCAGGACCAGTACGAATTTATTTTTATCGACTGTCCACCCTCTCTAAATATGTTAACTGTTAATGCAATGGCTGCTGCTGATTCTATTTTAGTGCCAATGCAGTGTGAGTATTATGCACTTGAAGGGCTAACTGCATTAATGGATACGATTACGCAGCTTGCTAAGTTAGTGAATCCTAGCTTACAAATTGAAGGCATACTTCGTACTATGTACGACCCGCGTAACCGTTTGGCAAATGATGTATCAGAACAATTAAAACAACATTTTGGCGATAAAGTATACCGTACGGTGATCCCGCGTAATGTTCGTTTAGCTGAAGCACCCAGTTTTGGTACTCCTGCTATGTACTATGACCGGGCATCAAGTGGCGCTAAAGCTTATTTAGCACTCGCTGGTGAAATGTTACGCAGAAAAGAAAAAACAGCGTCCGTTGTCGCCTAACTTTGAGGTAAAAAAATAACATGTCTGCTAAAAAACGAGGTTTAGGCCGAGGACTCGATGCACTTTTAAGTTCGTCAAAGCCTGCACCGAGCGCAAGCAAGGAACAAGACACATCAAACGTGACTGAAGCTGTAAAAAATGCAGCTGGGCCAAATAACAGTGAATTACAAAAACTTCCAATAGAGTTTTTACACTCTGGTAAATACCAACCTCGTAAAGACATGTCTGAAGAGGCGCTAGAAGAGCTTGCTAGTTCTATTCGCTCACAAGGTATTATTCAACCTATTGTTGTGCGCCCTATTGCACATGATAGCTTTGAAATTATTGCTGGTGAACGTCGTTGGCGCGCAGCGCAAATAGCTAAGCTTGAAACAGTACCCTGTATTATTAAAGATGTACCTGATGAAGCTGCCGTTGCGATTGCACTGATAGAAAATATTCAGCGTGAAGATTTAAATGCTATGGAAGAAGCAGTTGCACTTAACCGTTTACTAATAGAATTTGAATTAACACATCAACAAGTAGCTGATGCGGTGGGCAAATCACGTACCACAGTAACTAACTTACTTCGTTTAAATAATCTAAATAGTGATGTAAAAATTCTGTTAGAGCATGGCGATATTGAAATGGGCCATGCTCGTTGTCTTTTGGCTCTTGAAGGTGAAGCGCAGTCAGATGCTGCTCGTTTCGCTGTCGCTAAAGCATTAACAGTTCGAGAAACTGAAAAGCTCGTACGTTCAATTTTAGAACCTATACCTGCCAAAGAAATAACCGAAAAAGATCCAGATGTTAAGCAGTTAGAACAACAACTCGCTGAAAACCTAGGTGCTAAAGTAGAGATTAACTACAATAAAAAAGGCAAAGGTAAACTGGTTATTTCGTATACTAACCTAGATGAACTTGACGGCATTTTAAATCGTATCAATCACGACAATACCCACCATTAGTTTTCTACATGTCTAAAAAGGGACATTTGTAGCTATTTCGTGTTACAAAGCATCTACTCAAGTTGCAAAACTGGCAGGATTAAGTATAATTTCGCCAGTTTTCACACCCTAACAATTAGAACGCAATAAAGGTTAACTAAACGTGACTGATAAGTTAGCGAGTCCATATCGACTTGCCGTATTAAAGTTAATTTGCCTTCAGGGTGTTGTAGCATTAGTTGCTGCTGTAATTATTTTTTTTAGTTCGGGAGTCAATGCCGCGTTTTCATCACTCGCTGGTGGAGCTGTAGCAGTACTTCCGCACTTTGTATTTGCACTCTATGCATTCAGATATATGGGTGCAAGTCGAGCAAATCAAGCGTATGCCTCGTTGAAACGCGGCAACGGATTAAAGTTTATGCTAACAATTGTATTGTTTGCGCTAGTACTGAAGCATTTTCCGGTAATTTTATTACCCTTTTTTAGTACTTATATACTGGCGCTCTTTACTGGATTGTTCGCACCCGTTTTTTTTAAACATTAACTTTTGGGATATAACATGGCAGCAGAAGAAGTTACTCTATCTGGCCATATCCAGCACCATTTGACCAATGCTAAGATGTGTTCGACCGATACAGGTCTCGCCTTCAATAAAGCATGTACGGACAGTGGATTCTGGACATGGCATATAGATACCCTTGCATGGTCTATCGGTTTAGGTCTTATATTTTTATGGATCTTTCGTAGTGCCGCTAAAAAATCAACACTAGGTGTACCTGGAAAATTTCAGTGTTTTATTGAAATAATCGTAGAATTTGTTGGTGACAACGTACGCGATACTTTCCATGGTAAAAGCAAACTTATTGCACCATTAGCCTTAACGATTTTCGTTTGGGTGTTCTTAATGAACTTAATGGATTTAATACCAGTTGATTTCCTTCCAGCATTTGCAGGTTTCGTTGGTGAGACTGCATTTGGCATGGATTCACACGATGTGTACATGAAAATTGTACCAACGACTGACATTAATATGACTTCAGCGCTAGCGCTGGGTGTATTTATACTAATGGTTGGTTTTTCAATCAAAATAAAAGGTATTGGCGGGTTTATTAAAGAGTTAACGCTTCATCCGTTCAGCTCAAATAACATGTTTGTTCAAATTATTTTGATACCATTTAACTTATTACTTGAACTGATTGCACTCGTTTCTAAACCGTTTTCATTAGCACTACGTTTGTTTGGTAACTTATATGCTGGTGAGTTGATTTTCATCTTGATCGGCGCTATCGGTTTTATGCAACTACCGTTGCACTTTGTTTGGGCTGTATTCCATATTCTAGTTATTACATTACAAGCATTCTTATTCATGATGCTTACGATTGTATACCTAAGCATGGCAAGTTCAGATAATCACTAATTTTTAGATTTACAATTTTACTTTTACTTTTAACTTTACAATTGAAACTTTGGAGAAATAAATGGAAGCTTTAGAATTATTAACAGGCTTAAAATACATCGCAGTAGCTTTACTAATCGGTTTTGGTGCAATCGGCACAGCAATCGGTTTTGGTAACATGGGCGGTAAATTCCTTGAAGCATGTGCGCGTCAACCTGAACTTGCACCTTCGCTACAAGTTAAGATGTTTATTCTTGCTGGTCTAATCGATGCTGTAGCAATGATTGGTGTTGGTATCGCTATGGTATTGTTGTTCGTACTTTAATTTTATTTTTTGAACAGCTTACTATTTAAGGAGGAGCGGTTGTGAACTTAAACGCCACTCTTATCGGTGAATTGATTGCGTTTACGGTGTTCGTATTATTTTGTATGAAATACGTATGGCCACCACTAAACGGTGCAATTGAAGCTCGCCAGAAAAAAATCGAAGATGGTTTAGCTGCCTCTGATAGAGCCGAAAAAGACTTAGAACTTGCGCAAAAGAAAGCTGCTGAACAGCTTAAAGATGCAAAAGCTCAAGCGGCTGATATCATTGATCAAGCTAAAAAGCGTGCAGTGCTAATTGTTGACGAAGAAACACTTCGTGGTCAGCAAGAGCGTGAAAGTATCATTGCTCAAGGGCACTCTGAAGTTGAGTCTGAACGTAATCGCATAACAGAAGAGCTACGTAAGCAAGTAGCAACTCTGGCAGTGATTGGTGCAGAACGTATTTTAGAGCGTGAAATTAATCAAGCCGCACATAGTGACATCGTTGAAAAACTTGTCGCTGAGCTGTAATTAGGAGGGTATGAGCATGTCTAATTTGACTACTATCGCTCGCCCATACGCTAAAGCGGCTTTTGAACTTGCCGTTGAGAAAGGCACTCTAGAAAGCTGGAATGATATGTTGTTCTTTGCAGGCCACGTAGCCAGCAATGAACAAGCATCATCTGCTTTAGCAGGTATGCCTACAGCTACTGCACAAGCTGAATTATTTATTCAACTTTGTGCTGAGCAGCTCAACGAACAAGGTCAGAACCTAGTTAAGGTGATGGCTGAAAATGGACGTTTGACAGCTCTACCTGACGTTGCTGAGTTATTTGCTGAATTTAAAGCAGAATACGATAAAGAAATCGAAGTAGATGTGATTTCTGCAACTCCTCTTGTTGCTGCGCAACAAGAGTCATTGGTAGCGGCACTTGAAAAACGTTTCGCACGCAAAGTTAAGCTGAATTGTAGTGAAGACGCGTCAGTGGTTGGTGGACTTATTATTAGGTCTGGCGACACTGTAATCGACGGTACTATTCGCGGTAAATTAAGCCGCTTAGCTACAACACTACAATCGTAATTGGGAAAAAGAGCATGCAACTTAATTCCACTGAAATTTCAGATCTGATCAAACAACGTATTGAGAAGTTCGAAGTTGTAAGTGAAGCTCGTAACGAAGGTACTATTGTATCTGTTACTGACGGTATCATCCGCATCCACGGTCTTGCTGACTGTATGCAAGGTGAAATGATTGAGCTTCCTGGCAGCCGTTATGCTATCGCACTAAACCTTGAGCGCGACTCAATTGGTGCAGTAGTAATGGGTCCGTACGCTGACCTTACTGAAGGCGTAAAAGTATATACAACTGGTCGTATTTTAGAAGTTCCTGTTGGTCCTGGTCTACTTGGTCGTGTTGTAAACACACTAGGTGCTCCAATCGATGGTAAAGGCGCTTTAGATAACGACGGGTTTGAACCTGTAGAAAAAATTGCACCAGGTGTAATCGAGCGTAAATCAGTAGATGAGCCAGTTCAAACTGGTTATAAATCTATCGATGCGATGATTCCAGTTGGTCGTGGTCAACGTGAACTTATCATCGGTGACCGTCAAACAGGTAAAACTGCACTAGCAATCGATGCAATCATCAATCAAAAAGACACAGGCGTTAAGTGTGTGTACGTTGCGATTGGTCAAAAAGCATCTACTATTGCAAACGTAGTTCGTAAATTAGAAGAGCATGGTGCACTAGCAAATACTATCGTAGTTGTTGCATCTGCTTCTGAATCTGCGGCACTTCAGTACTTAGCACCGTTCGCGGGCTGTACTATGGGTGAATACTTCCGTGACCGTGGTGAAAACGCATTAATCGTATATGATGATTTGTCTAAGCAAGCAGTTGCTTACCGTCAAATTTCATTACTACTTAAGCGTCCACCAGGCCGTGAAGCATACCCAGGTGACGTATTCTACCTTCACTCTCGTCTTTTAGAGCGTGCATCGCGTGTAAACGCAGATTACGTTGAAAAGTTCACTAATGGTGAAGTGAAAGGTAAAACTGGTTCATTGACGGCATTGCCAATCATTGAAACTCAAGGCGGCGACGTTTCTGCGTTCGTACCGACTAACGTTATCTCTATCACCGATGGTCAGATCTTCTTAGAAACTGACTTATTCAACTCAGGTATCCGCCCGGCAGTAAATGCTGGTATTTCGGTATCGCGTGTTGGTGGTGCTGCACAAACTAAAATCGTTAAGAAACTAGGTGGCGGTATCCGTCTAGCCCTAGCTCAGTACCGTGAATTAGCTGCGTTCTCGCAGTTCGCGTCTGACCTTGATGATGCAACTCGTGCTCAACTTGAGCATGGTGAGCGTGTAACAGAGCTAATGAAGCAGAAACAGTACGCGCCAATGTCTGTTGCTGATATGTCTTTGTCGTTATTTGCTGCTGAAAAAGGCTTCCTTCAAGACATCGAAATTTCGAAAATCGGTGACTTTGAAGCTGCTTTACTTTCTTATGCAAGTAGCACATACGCAGAGCTTGTGGCTCAAATCAATGAAACTGGTAACTTAAATGCCGAGATCGAAGCGCAGCTTAAAGAACTTCTAACGAAGTTCAAGTCTACGCAAACTTGGTAATTTAGTTATTAATGGTGCGCTTTAGGAAACTAAAGCACACCTTGATTCGGAGAGAGAGTCATGGCCAGCGGAAAAGAGATTAAAAGCAAGATCGGGAGTATTAAAAATACTCAAAAGATCACTAGCGCAATGGAAATGGTTGCTGCGTCTAAAATGAAAAGGGCGCAAGAACGCGTTGCTTCAAGCCGTCCATACGCTAATAAATTACGTGAAGTAATTGGTCGTGTTGCTCAAGCAAATCTTGATTTTACTCACCCGTTCTTAAAAGAACGTGAAGTGAAACGAGTTGGTTATATTGTTATCTCTACAGACCGTGGTCTGTGTGGCGGTCTAAACTCAAACGAGTTTAAGAAAGTTGCACTTGATGTTAAAGCGTGGAAAGAAAAAGGTGTTGATGCTGAATTTGCTACTTTAGGTAGTAAAGCAGCTGGTTTCTTCCAACGTTTTGGTGGTCAACTACTCGCTAAAAAAGCGGGCCTAGGAGATAAACCTTCAGTACAAGATGTTATTGGTCCTGTAAAAATAATGCTTGATGCATTTTCTGAAGGCAAAATAGACCGTTTATTCTTGGTATATAACAAGTTCGTTAATACCATGAAGCAAGAGCCAATTATAGATCAGTTACTCCCTTTGCCAAAAGCTGAAGAAGAAGTATCTGCTCACACATGGGATTACTTATACGAGCCAAACCCAGAGGCTATTTTAGAGTCTTTGTTAGTACGCTTTATTGAGTCTCAAGCATACCAAGGTGTAGTAGAAAATGCTGCCTCTGAACAAGCTGCTCGTATGGTTGCAATGAAAGCTGCAACTGATAACGCAGGTGACCTTATGGATGAGCTACAGCTTGTTTATAACAAGGCTCGCCAAGCAGCAATCACACAAGAAATTAGTGAGATTTGTTCTGGCTCAGCAGCAGTTTAATGCTTCGGGTAAAGATTAACGAGAGGAATAGACATGAGTTTAGGTAAGGTCGTCCAAATTATCGGCGCCGTTGTGGATATTGAATTTCCACAAGATAGCGTGCCAGCGGTATACCACGCACTAAGAGTAACAGATGGCGATTTAGCTGGTTTGACTCTAGAAGTTCAACAGCAGCTAGGTGGCGGTGTAGTGCGTACTATCGCTATGGGTACTACTGATGGTTTACGTCGTAGTGCTTTAGTTATGAATACAGGTGAATCGATTCAAGTTCCAGTTGGTACTGCAACACTTGGTCGTATCATGAACGTACTTGGTGAGCCAATCGATGAAGCGGGTCCAATCGGCGAAGAAGACCGTATGTCTATTCACCGTGCAGCGCCTTCTTACGAAGAGCAATCAAGTTCAGTTGAACTTTTAGAAACAGGTATCAAGGTTATCGACCTTGTATGTCCGTTTGCTAAAGGTGGTAAAGTTGGTTTATTCGGTGGTGCCGGTGTTGGTAAAACCGTAAACATGATGGAACTTATCCGTAACATCGCAATCGAGCACAGCGGCTACTCAGTATTCGCAGGTGTTGGTGAGCGTACACGTGAGGGTAACGATTTCTACCATGAGATGAACGATTCAAACGTACTTGATAAAGTATCGCTTGTATACGGTCAGATGAACGAGCCTCCAGGTAACCGTTTACGCGTAGCGTTAACTGGTCTTACTATGGCTGAAAAGTTCCGTGACGAAGGTCGCGATGTACTTTTCTTCGTAGATAACATCTACCGTTATACACTTGCTGGTACAGAAGTATCTGCACTACTTGGTCGTATGCCATCAGCGGTAGGTTACCAGCCTACACTTGCTGAAGAAATGGGTGTGCTTCAAGAGCGTATCGCTTCAACTAAGACTGGTTCAATTACATCAATCCAAGCGGTATACGTACCTGCGGATGATTTAACAGATCCATCTCCAGCAACTACCTTTGCTCACTTAGACGCAACAGTAGTACTTTCACGTGATATCGCATCACTTGGTATCTACCCAGCGGTAGACCCACTTGATTCATCTTCACGTCAACTTGACCCACAAGTAATTGGTCAAGAGCACTACGATACAGCACGTGGCGTTCAAACAGTTCTTCAGCGTTACAAAGAACTTAAAGACATCATTGCAATCCTAGGTATGGACGAGCTTTCTGACGAAGATAAGCAACTTGTATCTCGTGCACGTAAAATCCAACGTTTCCTATCTCAGCCATTCTTCGTGGCAGAGGTGTTTACAGGCGCGTCTGGTAAATACGTATCACTGAAAGATACAATTGCTGGCTTCAAAGGCATTTTAAACGGCGAGTTTGATGAGCTTCCAGAGCAAGCGTTTTACATGGTTGGCTCTATCGAAGAAGCTCAAGAAAAAGCCAAAGGCATGTAACTAGGAGGGTAGTATGACAGCTATGACTGTACATCTTGACGTAGTAAGCGCAGAGCAGAGCTTGTTCTCTGGTCTTGTTGAATCGATTCAAGTATCTGGTAGTGAAGGCGAGCTGGGTGTAAACCTAGGTCATGCTCCACTACTAACTGCCCTTAAACCTGGTATGGTACGTTTAGTTAAGCAATATGGTCACGAAGATGTGTTATATGTTGCTGGCGGTACATTAGAAGTTCAACCAAATCACATCACGATTCTTGCAGATACTGCGGTTCGTGGTGAAGATTTAGATGAAGATTCTGTACAAAAAGCTAAACGTGAAGCTGAAGAACATATGGCGAATTCGTCAGCTGTTGAGTTTGATTATCAACAAGCGGCTACGCGACTGGCAGAAGCAGTTGCTCAGTTACGCGTAATTCAGCAATTACGTCACAAGTAAGCCTATCCGGTTTTGAAAAGCCCACTTTATGTGGGCTTTTTTGTGTCTGTAATTTAGATATTTAATAGCCGTTTTTTATAAATGCTAAATAATGGGTTTATCAGATTGTTATCTACACATTTACACTTATATCCTTAACCAATCCTCGCTACAATAACGCCATTCAATTAAGTGTGTTTTTCAGTCAAGATTCAGTACTAATAAACTAACCTACTGAGTATTTGCACAAGAAGTGATTTACGTAATCTTCTGATCAAACATAAAACTTATTTAGCTAAAACAACGAAAAAAGGAAATTGTTTTAATGGCTCTAACAACAGTTATTCTTGCTGCGGGTAAAGGTACTCGTATGCGCTCTGCTCTACCTAAAGTTCTGCACAACGTTGCAGGTAAACCAATGGTGCAGCATGTTATTGATAATGCGATGGCATTAGGTGCAACAACCACAAACTTAGTTTACGGACACGGCGGCGAACTATTACAAAAACAACTTGCTGATAACGATGTAAATTGGGTGCTCCAAGCAGAGCAACTTGGTACTGGCCACGCAGTAGCTCAAGCTAACCCACACATTAATGACGACGACTCCGTACTTGTTTTATACGGCGATGTACCACTTACAAAGCAATCAACGCTTGAGCGCTTATTAGCTGCAACACCTAAAAATGGTTTAGCGGTATTAACAGTTAATTTGGTTAACCCAAATGGTTACGGACGTATGCTGCGTGAAAATGGCAAGCTTGTTGGTATTGTTGAGCAAAAAGATGCAAGTGCAGAGCAGTTACTTATTAGCGAAGTAAACACCGGCATTATGGCGGTTAACGGTAAGCTTTTAAAAACATGGTTAGGCAATCTATCTAACAACAATGCACAAGGCGAATACTACCTTACAGATATTGTTGCTATGGCTCACAGTGAAGGTGTAGAGATTACTTCAGCGCAGCCAGATCATGCAATGGAAGTTGAAGGCGCAAACAACCGCGTACAACTTGCAGGCTTAGAGCGCGCTTATCAAGCATGGCAAGCAGAAGAGCTAATGTTAAATGGCGCAACACTTGCTGACCCTGCGCGTATTGATGTGCGTGGAACAGTTACCGCCGGTGAAGATGTACTTATCGACGTAAACGTTATTTTTGAAGGCACAGTCACTCTTGGTAACAATGTACAAATTGGCCCTAACTGTGTACTTAAAAACTGTACTATAGGCGATAACGTTGTAATAAAAGCTAATACCCTAATTGAAGATGCCACAGTTGCAGATAAATGTACGCTGGGTCCTTATGCTCGCCTTCGCCCTGGTGCTGTAATGGAAGAAGACTCGCACATTGGTAACTTTGTAGAGATGAAAAAAACCCGTTTAGGCAAAGGCTCTAAAGCTAACCATTTAAGTTACTTAGGTGATGCTGAAATTGGCGAAAAAGTGAATATTGGCGCTGGTACTATTACCTGTAACTACGATGGTGTTAATAAAGCAAAAACTATTATTGGCGATAATGCCTTTATTGGTTCTAATTCATCACTCGTTGCCCCAGTAAATATAGGCGCAACTGCAACAATTGGTGCAGGTTCAGTGATCACCAGTACTGTTGAAGATGATCAACTAGCAATAGCACGCTCTAAACAGCGTAATTTAACGGGTTGGAAACGCCCAGTTAAAAAATAACAATAGAGGCTACTTAGGTAGCCTTTTTATTTTAGTTGCAGTTTAAATTGCTCTTTATAGCGTCTAGATAGATTAAGTACTTTACCTGTTGTTAGTTTTATTTCACTGTCGCCACTGGGGAGTGGTGTAATGGACTCCACTTTATCGAGTTTTACGCCATGGCTGCGGTGAATTCTACAAAACCCCTGTACTTCAAGTTGTTTGCTCAATGCTGTAAGCGTTGCCCTTAACGGATATATGCGTGAGCCTATATGTAGGTTTACATAATTACCAGACGATTCAAGCCAATCAACATCCTCTATTTTTATAATGAATTCCTTTCCGAGTTTTTTAACTAATAAGCGATTTATGGTCGATGTTGTTTGCAGCTCACTTTCTTCAATTGAAGAGGCTTCACCTAGTAGTTGCTGCACCACATATTGATATACTTTGATAAGTACGATAAAAAACACAAAGCTTATAGCGTCTTTCTGGTATTCATAAATAAGCTCAAACCAACTAATTCCAAAGTTGTAAGACATATCATTTAACAAATATATGAATTTACGAGCCCCTACCATAATACCAACGTGTAACACGCTAAATATAATGGAGGCACCAAAGTACATACCTAAAGAGGCCGTAATGTTTTGCCAATTAAAAGGTAAGTATCTTAAAAACCCAATTAAAATAGGGAATATAAGCAAAGTACTCAAGGCACTTGAATACTCCCAAACAAATGGCTCCCACACTAAAAAAGTTAAAGCACCTTCTCTTTGGGCTTCCATTATTTGGGTTGTAGCATTTACTGTATTATTAATTAATACGTAAGCACACAGTAATACTGATGCGTAAATGCTTTGAAAACGTTGAAAGTGCTGTAGGTTCATAAATGTATGCTTATTGCTGATGTGGCACGCTTATCCCTGTATACCACCTTTTATCACTATTGCTTGTAATATAAGCACTTATAGGTAGTTTTAGCGAGAGCTTTAGGTATGAATAACGCATAACATACATAAAGTAGTAAAAGCATGAGCACTCAAGTACAACAACCTTCATTAATTAATTCGCGTAAATATTCTCTTGACTGGCTTAGGGTAATCGCATTTGCGTCGCTAATTTTTTATCACATTGGCATGTTGTATAGCGAAAACTGGGGATTTCATTTTAAAAGTAATTATACATCACAGTATGTTGAATATTTAATGTTGGTGTTTTCACCTTGGCGCATGTTGCTCATTTGGTTTATATCGGGCGTAGCACTGCGTTTTATGATTGATAAAGTACGCAGCTTTAAGTCTTGGTTACATTTCACCTTATACCGCTCTGTTTTTTTACTCTTACCCTTGCTGGTGGGATTATGGCTAATAGTGCCTTTACAGCTGTTTGCAGAAATGTCACAGCAAGGTGTTATTGATATTAGCTATTGGCAATTTTATTTAGCTTTTATAGAGACTAACAATACGCTGTTTAGTAATTATCAGCCTGGAGTATGGCCGAATGTGGATGTAAATCACTTATGGTATTTGCGCTCGTTGTGGCAGTTTATGTTGATCATTATTGTTTTAACTCTTTTTGCACGCTTGCCTTTTATTACGCCTTTAAAAACATTTGTTAAAGGGGGGGGGTCATTTGGGCTTTTAATTATCTTGCTCACTATTACCATACTATTTACAAGCCATTACTTAACTGGCGATTCAATCAGAGAAACTAATGGCTTTATGCTACTACTCGCCGGATACATACTTGCTAAAAACACTTATTTTTGGAACTGCTTGAATAAAAATTTGGTATTACTGGCTTTGAGTTTTTCGGTTTTGTTAGTACTTATAATATTAAGCTATCAAAAGGCGTTTACTCTCCCTCATTTTATTTTAAGCGGTAGCTACAATATTCAACGTATAGTAGGTGTGTTTTTTGTACTAGCGCTCGCTCACCGATTTTTAAATTTTAATACCTACTATTTAAAGCAACTCAATGCATGGGTGTTTCCCTTTTATTTATTGCATCAAAGCATTTTGATTATTTTGTGTTTTTTACTGCAACCTTTAAGTTTAGGGGCTGTTGTTGAGCCATTTATCATTATTACAGGAACTTGGTCTCTCTGCGGTGTCATAACATGGAGTATTACACGTATTGATGTACTTAGACTTTTGCTAGGGGTTGCAATTAAACGAGAGTATTCCTCGACTGTAAAAACGATTGGCTATACGGCCGCTTTAATTTTAATTACTCCGCTAGCGTATAAGCTAATTACTTAGAGTAAGAGGCTGTATTAAAATTGCCATAATCTTGTCATGCCTGTGTGTTGATATTTAGCAAATACAATACTAAGGAAAATCACATGTTTAAAAAATCAATTATCGCGCTGTCACTTATATCTGTTCTTACTGGTTGCTCACTTGATGGTGACGATGGTCAAAACGGTTCTCAAGGATTACAGGGAGAACAAGGCGCAGGTGGAACTAATGGGTTAAATGGTATAAATGCCAATTCAGCATTAAATATTAACCTTGTGGGTAGAGGTGTATTAAATGCACAAAGCCCAGAAGGTGCAGCTGAAATAGTTGCATATCAAGCATCTAAAAAATGGATTTACGCTATTAACAGTTCAGGTGATGATGCTATTGTTAATATTTTACCCGCCGACACCTTTGATACTGCCGCACTTGTTAAAGATAACGAAGGGGTTATAAGCGCCACTAACTTAACCTCGGTCATTACGCTACCTTTAAACGAGCACACCCAAGGCGATGCAAACAGCATTGCTATTGATGAAAACAATAATTTACTAGCGGTTGCAATGGCTGCTGAAAGCACGGGTGATGAAGGTCAAATTGCTTTTTACGATATAAGCGGCGAATCACCTGTCTTTATTAAAAATGTTACAGTCGGATTTTTACCAGACATGGTGACGTTCACCCACGATGGCGCAAAGGCAGTGGTTGCTAACGAAGGTGAACCAAGTGGCGACTACAGCGTAGATCCTGAAGGTTCTATTAGTATTATCGATATAACAAATAATGTAATAGCTGATACAGCAATAAATATTGATTTTAAAGCCTATAACAACAAACAAACCGAACTAGAAGCGCAAGGGGTAGTTTTTGCAAATCCAAATGGTCGTACTATTAACGGTAATCTAATAAATACCACAGTAGCTATGGATTTAGAGCCCGAGTACGTTAGCATTTCTAAAGATAACAAATATGCTTATGTATCTATTCAAGAAAACAATGCACTTGCAATAGTTAACCTACAAGACAACAGTCTTGAGCTAAAGGGCTTAGGCTTTAAAGAGTGGTCAAGCTTACAACTTGATGCCTCAGATAAAGATGGCGGCGTTAATTTTAAATCATACCCAGGGCTCTATGGTATGTACCAGCCCGATACTATCTCAAGCTTTAGTTGGAAAGGCGCTAACTTTATAGTCACTGCCAACGAAGGTGACGCAAGAGAATACTTTTTTGATACAACGGATGAAGCAGACTGTATAGCAAAGGGCGGACTTGATTACGATGAAGACGATGGCTGCTTAGCTTATATAGATGAAAGCCGCGTTGAAGACTTAACTCTTGCTGCTAATTTTGATTACTTAAATAACGACGATGATGATATTGGTCGCTTAAAAGTAACAACAATAAAAGGCGATACCAATAACGACGGACAATACGAATCGCTTTATGCTTATGGTGCACGTTCGTTTACCATTTGGGACAGCAATGGGCTGGTGGTGTTTGATTCAGGCGATGATATAGGTCGTATTACTGCATCGGTTCATGGTGAAGCGTTTAACAACAATGAAGATGAAAACAAAGGTGACTCACGTTCAGATGATAAAGGCGCAGAGCCAGAAGCGCTGACTATTGGTAAAATTGACGATCGTACATTTGCTTTTATAGGGCTCGAGCGTATGGGTGGGATTATGGTTTATGATATTACCAATCCATATAATGTGCAGTTTGAAGACTACTTCTATAATAGAGGCTTAATTAAAGACGCTAATATTACAGGCGATTTAGCGCCTGAAGGAATGGAATTCGTTCCAGCTGAGCAAAGTGCTACAGGAAACCCACTATTAATCGTTGGAAATGAAATATCAGGCTCCATTGCCGTATGGGAAATAGCATCTAAATAAACCTTTAATTTAAAATAAAGCTGTGTGTTGTTTGTTTAACATACAGCTTAGTTTAAACCTTACTAATACCTCATCAATAGATACATATGTTGTGCGTGTTTTTTAAACTAAAAGTATCCTGTAGCCCTTTATTTGTATAGCTTTCATACTAAATTCATTTAATTGTCAAAAAGCTGAAATAAAACATTGACCCCCGCTCGAATCTCCCTATAATGCGACCCCACTGAGACGGGAAACGC
>NZ_AUTL01000127.1:0-9521 GCF_000498015.1 Pseudoalteromonas sp. TAE79 | reverse complement strand
AGGGGTTTTGCGCCCATCCCCTCGAAATTAACCTTAGCTTGAATTTTCACGCTTAGAGTAACTTTTCGTACCATTGGACTTCACCCCTTGAATAACACAGTTTGTATTATTTAGCCCATCCCCTCGAAATCGGCATTAGTATTCTTAAGTAATAATACACAGTGGTAAACTATCTTATGAAAAGTTTACCACTTTAGTCGCTTAAATCGGCTTTATGGTAATGTTAAGCAGTTGACTGGTAAACATTAACCTCATTGATTAAGGTATGCTGATTAAAAATAACAAGAAAGGCTTACCACTATTTCTTCATCAAACACCAAGCGTATACAAATTCTCAGCGAATCAGAAATCAACGAACTCTATGCCTTACCCAATTTTAACCGTAAAGATCGTGATGATTATTTTTCGTTAGATAGTGAAACTCAAAGGCTCGTCAACGAATTAAGACGTATTGAAACCAGAGTGTATTTTATCTTACTGCTTGGTTACTTTAGGTCACGGCCAATAGTATTTAATTTCTCATTTACTCAAGTCAGTAATGATTTAGATTATGTAAGATCCAAGTATTTCAGCGATAAAGATATGTCTCTTGAGGATTTATCACCAACAACAAAAACTAAGCTGATTAATAAGTTATTAAAATATACAGGGTTTACAGCATACCAAAGCAAGTTAGATAAAGAGCCGCTATTAAAAAGGCTTAACGATGTTGTAAAAATCAACCTTGAACCAAGGTATGTTTTTGATGAATGTATTGCTTATTTTGGTCAAAACAGAATAGCGCTAGCTGGTTATACAACGCTGCAAGACACTATTTCTACGGTATTATCAAATGAGCGTAACCGAATTGAAATGGTGCTGCTTGATAGTTTGTCTTCAGGTACCAGAAAAACATTACTTAAATTACTTGAGTCAAATAATACCTTTACTGACTTAGCCAAGTTAAAGAAAATGGCTAAGGACTTTTCAACGAGCCAAATCACCCAAGAGCTGAAGACGCATAAAATTATACGCTCGCTTTATCCAGAAATTAAGTCACTGATTGCTGAACTGGAGCTATCACCTAAAAATCTTGAATACTATGCTTCACTGGTAAAGCACAAGTCCGTTTATAAGCTTAGAAGACACGCAGATAGCCAAACTATTTTATATCTCGTTTGTTACTTGTTCTTCAGGTACCGAGAGACTAACGACAATCTTGTTGCTGCATTTATTTACTTGGTAAGGAAGTTAACCGAATCAGCTAAAGGCTATGCAAAGCAGCGTATTGTTGAAGATGTAGCCATTGTAAGAACCAAATTAAAATCCGCTGGTAGTTTATTAAAGTACTTCATCGATACCGATATGGACGATGATTTAAGCTTTGGTGATGTACGTAAAAAAGCCTTTGAATTGATCCCTGCTGACAGTATTAAACTGTTAAGTGATCACTTAGATAATAACGACTTTGATGGCCGTCAGTACGAATGGCAATTTATTGATAAACAATCCAGTAAAATTAAAAAACTTATCCGCTCATTATTTATGTCTATCGATATTGAGTTCATTCATTTAAAGGATGAACTCCATGAGCAGTATGTTATGGCACATTCTGAACTTAGTGAATTAAAGGCTATCCAAACCATTAACATCGATGTGGTACCTAAACATGACCGAGAGTATTTAGAGGGAGAAAATACCAAATTAATTGCTAATCGATTTGAGTATTTCCTTTATCGTAAAGCCGAACAATTATTTCACAGTAATAGCTTAACGGTGAAAGAAAGCGTTAATAACCGTAGTTTAACGTCAGATCTTATACAACCTAAAGAATGGCAGCAAAAAGAGACAATCATTGAAAACACTGGCCTTGATAAGCTGGCAACACCGATTAACCAAACACTCGCAGATAAGAGCCAACAATTAGAAGTTAAGCTGAAGGAAGCAAGCGAGCATATCTTTAGTGGTGATAATAAGTATGTTGAGTTTATTCCTGGCAAAGCCGAACTCAAGTGGTCAATTCCTAACAGCCGTTGGCAACAAACAATTGAAAACCCGCTCTACAATCAAATTCAACACATGGGTATCGTTGAACTCATGTTGTTTGTTGATCAAAAGACAGGTTACTTAAATTCATTTACACACATATCAGCAACTAAAGAAAAATCACCAGTAAATAAAGAAGATCTGATCGCCTGTATATTGGCAAACGGCACCAATTACGGCCTATATAAAATGGCGAATATCTCTGACCGTTCAATGGGTAAATTACGCAGTGTAGATGATAGTTATGTCAGATATGAAACACTCAAAACGTCTAATGATCAGGTTTCTAATGCTATAGCCACGTTGCCAATATTTGCCTATTACCATGTGGACGATAATCAGTTGTTTTCAAGCATTGATGGTCAAAAATTTGAGTGTCGCATAAATACGTTTAAGGCTCGGTATTCGTCTAAGTACTTCTCCAAAGGTAAAGGTGTTTCAGCATTAACATTGGTTTCTAATCATGTTCCGGTGAGTACGCAAGTCATTGGCGCTAACGAATATGAAGGTCACTTTGCTTTTGACTTACTCTATAACAACTCTTCAGATATACAGCCTAATACCTTATCGACCGATACGCATGGTACCAATAATGTTAACTTCGCTATATTAGATTTCTTTGGTTACACATTCGCCCCTCGATACGCGAAAATGAAAAAGGTGTTTTTTGAGCTATTTGAAGTGACTGAAGAGAACGGAGGCCGTATTCAATTAAAGAAAGATATTAATCATAAGCTAATTGCTGAAGAATGGGACAATATTCAGCATATTGTTTGTTCATTGAGTCGTAAAACCACCACTCAAAGCACAATCATTAGAAAGTTGAGTAACGGCAAGAGCCGAAGATTGTCAGCATTGCATGAGTACGACCGTTTAATTAAATCTATTTATGTTTTGGAGTATGTTGATAATTCAACGTTGCGTCATTACGTCCAGCAAGCCTTGAACAGAGGTGAAGCATACCATCAGTTAAAACGTGCTATTACTTCAGTTAATGGCAATAAATTTCGAGGGGGGAATGATTACCAAGTATCACAATGGAACGATTGTGCTCGACTCATTTCAAATTGCATTATTTATTATAATTCCGCGTTACTATCGGCATTTTTACAAATCCAAGAGAGGAACGGTAGGCAAGATGTGGTTGATGTTATTTCTCGGCTTTCACCTGTTGCTTGGCAACACATTAATCTAAATGGGGAATATGCCTTTAATAAAGACCGCAAAGAAATCGACTTAGCTGGTTTACTTAGTGATGTAAAATCAATAAGTTAAAGAATGCCATCTGTTTGTATTTCTAATTCAAAAGGTACTGCGCATCAAAGTGCCATTAAAAATTGGAGGTGTTGATATTCTATATGCTTGATATATACAAGCTAACATTGATAGAAAACAGATAAGCTAACAAGTTTTTAGTCGAGCCATGAACTGTTCTATAATTGTTCTAATTGCAAAACTCTTCAATTTGGTTTGTTACTAGATTTAAAAATACTTTTCTATGCTCGATTTTAGTAAGTAGCAGCTTTTGGATGTCTTCAGGAACTTTTCTTTCTCCTGCATCTATTGCCATTAGTAATGGCTTGATATCAACTACAAGAAGACCTGCCGCCCTTGCTGCTCGAATGAACTTTAATCTCTTTAATGCACATAAGCCGTAAAGTGAATGGCCTGACTTAGTTTTTTCTTCGCAGTGTACTAAGTTCTCAAGAACATAATTTCTTACCGTATGGACAGATGTTTGTGCAGCTAGTGCCAGTTGAGAAATACTCAAAGGAAAATCCAACGCATCATCATCACTACTAATGAACTTATTGATGTCAGGTATCTCTGTCAAAAAACTGACTTCACCAACAGGAATGTTTTCAACCTTAGATTTAATCATGATTTAGCATGCTTCCAATTTGTGTTGTTAATGGAATGCCTTAAGATATCTTGATTACATTCAATCAATTGGCACTCCATTAACATTTCTGTAAGTACATTACCGTTAAATGATTACCCTGCGCAGCAAGATAGCTCTTTAACGTCTTTGCTAAAGGTTTGAGCGCATAACTTCAATCCTTCAACCATCGTCAAATACGGAAATAGTTGACCTGCCAATTCTTCGACTGTCATTTTATTATGAATAGCAAGAGCCGCACTTTGAATCAGTTCTCCGCCTTCATGGGCTAAAATTTGTGCGCCTATCAGTTTTCCCGTGGATTCTTCAGCTACCAACTTGATAAAACCATCCGTTTCAAAATTTGCTAAAGCTCTTGGTACGTTTTCCATATCAAGTACACGACTTATCGTATTTATTCCTACCGCTGAAGCTTGTACTTCGGTTAGACCTACCGTAGCAACTTGTGGGTCGGTGAATATAACAGCAGGCATGGTAGATAAGTCGAGTTGCGCATTTCCACCTGTCATATTAATTCCAGCCCTACTTCCGGCAGCAGCAGCAACATAAACAAATTGTGGCATATTGGAGCAATCTCCAGCGGCATAAATGTTAGCTGTTGATGTTTCCATCATACTATTAACACCAATGGCACCACTTTTATCTGTTTCAACACCAACATTTTCTAAACCAAGCTTTCCAGTATTTGCATGGCGACCCGTAGAGATAAGCAATTTTTCAGCGATTAATGTTCCTTCGTTAGTTTCCAATGAAAAACCATTGCTATCATAAGAAACATGACTTGCTTGCGTATTATTAAGTACCCTAATACCTTCTTTTTCAAAGCACTCTGCCAGTTTTTCACCTAATAACGGATCTTCAGCATATAAAAGGGTATGTCTGGCTAGAATTGTCACACGGCTACCTAAACGGGCATAAGCTTGCGCAATTTCCAGAGCAACAACGGAGGAGCCGATGACAACTAGACTACTCGGTAACTCTTCTGCAAATAAGGCTTCTGTTGATGTCCAATAAGGTGTATCAACTAAACCCTTAATTGGCGGAATGCTTGGTGTAGAGCCTGTTGCAATTAAAATGCGATCTGCAACCAGCTCTTCTTCACTACCATCAGACTTGTGAACTAGCAAGGTATTTTGATTTTTAAAACGTGCATAACCTTTAAGTAAAGATAGCGCGGGATTACTCTCTAAAATACGTTGATATTTAGCATCGCGTAGTTCTTCGACGCGAGCGTTTTGCTGATGTGCTAATAAGGAGCGGCTAAGTTGTGGCTGAATATTTTCTAAACCATCAAACGGGTTAGTACGTTGCTGATGCGCTAATTGCGCAGCACGGATCAATATTTTTGAAGGAACACAGCCGACATTTACACAGCAACCTCCGATTACATCGGCTCCTTCAATGATAGTAACTCTTGCTCCGCCTTCTGCTGCTTTAATCGCACTGGCAAAGGCCCCTGAACCACTACCAATAATGGCTACATGTAATTGTTCTGGCTGGATGTCATTTGACGAGCAACAACTATTCGTTGACATATTTTATTCCTCTTAAAAAGTTAAGCGGTACAAGTTTCATCATCACAGCGTTTATTCGCAGGAGAAACCATGTCCCAAATTGATACAGCAACCATTAGTCCTAGCCCCGTATAAGTAACGTATGAACTCCACCCGTACTGGAACCAAGGGTATAAAGAGAGTAAAACCAAAATGGGGCCAATTGAACCGATAAAACTACGGTGCCATTGACGATGGCTAAACCAGCCTAAGATATTCATTGCCAGCGCTAATACTGCAAACAGTGGTAACAACGTATTGATAAATACCCCTTCCCACTGACTAAGAAATCCCATCCCAATTGCCGCACCAAGACTAGCTATCGCGGGAAAACACATGGCGCATCCCATTGCCGAAACAAGTGCACCTATAGAGCCTGCTTTATCTCCGATACGCGTAACTAGTTCTAAGGGGCTAAACATTACTTATTTTCACTTTTTAAATTTGAAGGGTAGCCAGCGTTGGTAGTCGCTGCAATTAATGCATTGATGTTGGTTTTAGTGTCATCAAAAGAAACAACAGCTAGCTTAGGCTTGTAGGTAACTTTCGCATTTTCAACGCCATCAACATTTTCTAATGACTTTTTAACTGTGATTGGACATGTCGCACAGTTCATCGTTGGCACTTCCAGTGTAACTGTTTTTACTTCAGCAAAAGCACCAAAACTAGAAAGTGAAAGCAGTGCGGTTAATAATAATTTTTTCATAATTAGCTCCAAATTTTAAAATGTTATAAATTTCTTGATCTGTATATTAAGCAAACAAAAGTATCCAATAATTACTGGTCACTAAAATTGTCGCAACTATAACGCTCAGCCAGAAAATGACTTTTCGTTGTTGCTGTTTCTTAGGAATTGCACAGGCCGTTCCCGGCTCACACTCTTCTACAGGACGGTAAATTTTCCAACCTGAGTAACCAAACAACAACACTACAAATGCGATAAATAATGGCCTATAGGGTTCAAATGCAGTTAAATTACCAATCCATGAGCCACTTACCCCAAGTAATAACAGGAGCAAAGGACCTACACAGCATACGCCTGCGCCTAATGCTGCTATGATGCCTCCTATCATTGGAAGGTTTGATTCTTTTTGATTCATATAGATACCTCATTAAGTGATAATGCAAGTGTATTGCATGTACCTAAGTACGGAGTCAAGGGTGATTTATAAAAAATTTATCTTTGATAATCTGCTACGACAGATACGGGGAATAAGCTAACTTGAATTAAGGCGCAGAAGTAAAATTGGATATGCTGTTTTAGTGGGAAATGGTAGTTAAGTGAATCATTTACTTCGGTTGCAACGAATCAATTATTGGGCAGTGGCTATCGTCATCATTATTTTGGCATTGTCCTAAATGTTCTTCCAAAGCGTGTTCTAACAACAACAAGTCAGCCATCTTTTTTTGTACTGCGATCAGTTTTTTATTAGCTAATTCTTGTACTTTACTACATGGACTATCGTTTAACGCAAGTAACCCTTCAATCTCATTTAGCGTAAAACCTAATTCTTGAGAACGCTTGATAAAATGTATTCTATTTACCGTTTCTTTCGGGTAATGTCTATAGCCCTGCATAGGCTTTGGTGGTTGTTTAATTAAGCCTTTGCGTTCATAAAAGCGAATTGTTTCGACATTTACACTCAGTTCTTTAGCCAACATACTTATGGTTCGTTTAGACACGTTATCAATTACCTTACTGACTTTTTGTTTACTTACTTTATATCTAATTAAAGTGACCATCAATGAATACCAGTTTAAACATCGCTAATTGATTTTGTTTTTTCTTCTATTAAATAAGTAAAGTTACCGTTGTTACAACAATATTAAACCACAACAATGTATGGTTTATCCTTTTTCATTATCAAAGTCCAAATTAGTGTTATTACATGCAGTTCTACATGAGTACACCCTAAAGATACTGTTAATATATCACAGGCAATTACGTAATGACACCACTTAAATAAACCTATATGATATGACACCATCTAAATAGACCTAATTAGGCAAAAATGTTCATAAGAGCATATTTACGAGCATCAACTTCTGAGCAAGATGCAAATAGAGCAAAAAGCTCATTAAAAAAATTCGTTTCTGGCTTCAGCAAACGAATTGCTTCTTTTTATATAGAAAATAAATCTGGTAATTCTTTAGATAGACCAGAGCTAATTCGTTTATTGGATGAATCAGAGTCCGGTGATGTTTTGTTAGTTGAATCAATCGATCGTTTAACAAGGCTAAGCCCTGATGATTGGAAAACTCTTGTAGCCTCAATAAATGAAAAAGGAATTAGTGTTGTTAGTTTAGATCTACCAACCAGTCATTTAACATTTGGCAGTTTTCCAAGTGATGATTTTATGAGATCAATACTTAGTGCTATTAATAATATGCTGTTAGAAATATTAGCGGCCAGTGCATATAAAGAATATCGAGAACGTGAACGTAAGCAAAAAGAAGGTATTGTAAAAGCACAGCAAAAGGGACTTTATCACGGTCGTCAGCCTGATTTAGAGGCTCATGATAGGATTGCCTCGTTTACTGAAGCTGGATTTAGTATTAATAAAACGGCTGAAGCAGTTGGAGTTAGTCGAAGTACGGTAATTAGAGTTAGAAAAAAGCTTAAAAATTTAGACTAAGGTTAATTTCGAGGGGATGGGCGCAAAACCCCTAATTGGTGTTGGCAGCTCCATGCGCTGACGGTATGTAAGGCACTTTTTCTATCTTTGGTTGTAAATGAACGACGTGCTGTTTTTCCATCAATGGCAATGATATCAGCACCCGTGGTTTCAATAAGTGATGATATCCAAGATTGAAATGAATGCTCTATTTCATCTGATTTTAACCGACAAATGACACGGGCAATGGTGTCGTGTCTTGGGATACCCTCTTTGAAAGCGCCATATTTTTTTAACCAATCAAGTTTTAGATGCCCAAAATCTTCAATATCCTCCCATCCTTCTGCGCCGGAGAGTACAGCACTAATGGCTAAGAGGAGAATATCGATAAGTTCATGCTTTTTACAGCGTTCAATGCGAGGATCGGTAATTGAATCAAAGTGTTTCAGAAAAGTAGCGCTCATATTAAGTGACCAAGGTGATTATAATGCCTTGATCTGATCGCTACTTGTTCTAGAAGTTCAATTTATAATGATCTTGCCGTGGATTGTCCTGTATAAACTACTTAATTTGATTGACTTGAGTGGGTTTCTTGACTACCATGTTTTTTAAAATTTTGATGTTAGAGTAAAAATGAAAAATACTTGGATTAGTTTGTTAGTAGTACTATCGATTGCATTGCAGTCGTTTGCTTCTGTGGCTAATTCAAATGAAAGTCATCAGATTGACTCTCTACATATTCAAACAGAACATTCCCATGATAGTGAAGATATTGAACTTTTCGATGAATCATCTGACACTGAACATAATATTAAAGATTGCCATCATTGTGGTCACTGTCAAGGCACTCACACACAGTGGGTTGCCAGTAATAAATCTACACTACAGACCCCTAAACTTATTATTACAAATCAATATTTTTATGCTGTTCATGTAGATAAAATATTCACTGAAGAACCTATACGCCCCCCAATCGTTTAATTTAGTTTTAAAGCTATATTCGTAACAAATTTATTCTTAACTAGCGCTTAATGTAGCCTAGTTGGTTTAGTTGCGGCATTTTATTATTAAATTAAGAGATTATTATGAAATTTTTCTCAGCAAAATCTACTGGAATCGCATTATTTATCGGCTTTTCAGCAAGTTTATCTGTTAGTAGCTTCGCTTTTGCTAAGCCAACGCTATCGAGTGACTGGCTCGATCGGCAAATCAATAAACACCCTGATATTGTCTCAGCACGTGAACTCATGAATGCTGAATTTTCCAAAGCACAGGGCAGTAAGTTACCACTTTACAACCCAGAACTATCGACAGGTTACGAGCGTGAAGGTGACGGAAATAATTACAATATTGGTATTAGCCAAACGATTGACTTGTGGGATAAGCAGGCTGTTAATGCTGCTATCGGCGATAAAATATTAACGGCGG
>NZ_AUTL01000126.1:0-20087 GCF_000498015.1 Pseudoalteromonas sp. TAE79 | reverse complement strand
TTTGCCGATGAAACGCCATTAAAGGTGGTGAAATCGGACAAAGTAAACAGTTACATGTGGGTGTATTGCTCGGGTCGAGATTCACCAGACCCGAATAATCCCATCCCTAATATCGTACTTTACGACTTCCACAATAGTCGCGCGGCCGCCTGCGTGGTCAATTATCTTGATGGATATCAAGGGTACTTGCACGTGGATGGCTATCAAGCCTATGCCAGAACAGAGGCAACCTTAATTGGCTGCTGGGCGCATGCTCGTCGTAAATTTATCGACGCGAAAAAGCTACAAGGTAAAAACAAAACCGGCAAAGCGGATGTGGTATTGAGCCTTATCCAAAAACTGTACGGCGTTGAGTCACGCATCAAAGATAAAAGTGTGGATGACAAATATACGGCAAGACAAGAGGTTAGCCTGCCTATTCTTAGCAAGCTAAAAATATGGCTTGAGCAGGATCAGCCAAATTTAGTGGGGAACAGCAAACTGATAGAGGCAGCTAATTACCTGGCAAATCAATGGCACAAGCTCATACGCTATGTTGATGATGGCCGACTTAGCATCGATAATAATAGAGCAGAACGCGCGGTAAAACCGTTTGTGATAGGCCGAAAGAATTGGTTATTTAGCCAAACGGCTAACGGTGCCCATGCTAGTGCCACCCTTTACAGCATTGTGGAAACCGCCAAGATAAATGGTCTAATCCCATTTAATTACATCTGTGCTTGCCTTGATGAACTGTGCCAGCCTGAGCCCGATATCGACAGCTTGTTACCCTGGAATTTTAAAACATAGGTGTAGTTCGCTAGACGCTCACAGTTGAACTAAATATTCAGCGGCTAAATGAATCGCTTAAGAATGCCAATCACCTAAAAGAACTCAAAAAATTGAAATGGATATTAATTTTTATATCCCTTATTTTTGTATCAATCTCAATCCCAATATTTCATTTTAACATTGCCTACTTGAAAGCTTTATTTTAAATATCAGAGAAAAGTTAGCCCCCCTTCCTTGCCGCCACGATTCAAAGAGCGGCAATATTATTCCCACTCAATGGTAAAAACCAGACTAAAGCCAGCATTACTACCCCTTTTTATTGGCTCGTTTTTTGCTCTATTATCTATAACCCCATAAAAAGCATATTCACTGGAGGAATTAACATGCTAATTAACAGTAACAGCCAAGCAAGCCATATTTATCAAACGCAAAGTAATGCACCTCATACTACAACTAGCTCGAATACTCCGGTCAAAAATGAAAATACGGCAGACAAAATTACAATTAGTGAAGCAGGGCTTAATGCTGAGAGTAAATTGCAAGAAATAGCCAAACACTATGACCCTAAAAATATGTCTTATAATGAATTATCTAAGATGTCTTCCACTTTGGAATTAAATGGGTTAGTAACACCTGAAGAAGGCTTGGCTCTTAGAGCACCGCCTAAAATGAACTTTGACCCTAATGAAAAATATGACACCGTAGCATTAGCAAAAAAATCAGTGGAGTTTGATCAGTCACTTGGAATGGCAGGAAGAGACTCGCAACTAAGAGTAAGAGCGCTTAATATTTTAGAAACAATACAAAGTTTATCTAGCTAAAGAGGAAGAAAAAGATACCCCTTCCCATTTAGCTAAACTTTTAATTTATATAAATTGAATCACTCCAATAACCAAACGGGGATACTGTTGAGTTCGTACCAACATTAAATTGCCCTGATTCTTGGCCACTAAAATCATAGCCATATAACCAACCTGTTATGGTTTCACCAGAGGCACAAACATGCAAATCACTGCCGCATCGATATTGAGTATATCCTGCGGCTTTAGAAATACCATTCATTGTAGCGTTGGTTGGATTTCCGTAACCATATTGCCATAGATATACATTTAACGTAGCCCCGCCATGATCTCCGGTAGAAGTTTGAGTTTCTTGAATGATTTCTTGACCATAATTTGTTGAATATACAATCCCAATTTCAAAATAAGTAACACCACTTGCGGCGGCTCGTGCTACTGATGATGCCTTTCTTATATTATTACTTTCTGGTGCATTCAAAGCTAATGATGAAGAATTACCTATTTTCACTACACGCTTAACTACACCGGCTTCAACGTCAGCGGCTGAAGCGAAACCTGAGAAGGTAGACGTAGATAAAAGAATGGTTGAAAGAAGTGTTGTTTTTAAAGTCATTTAATTTCCCTTTTAATATCAATTGAAAGGCATTTATAGTTTACGCCTTTAGTATTGTCAAAAAATGAAAATGCAATAATAAACAATTAATTTTTATATTTGTTAACTGATAGCAGAAAATCGAACACAAGACCTTCATCCAACAACTGAGTTTCACCGGTGAAACTTTATTTTAGTCGCTAAAGTTTATTGTTTCCTATTAGGGTGTATCACAGTTACGGTGCAAGCCCCTATCCTGCAATACTCCCCTACCTTAACTCATTAAACTTATAATCAATTGGGTTACAGCAATTAGGGAAGTTAAATTAATAGAAAACTTTCCTTCTACTTTTACCTTTAAAGACTTTATGTATAACTTAAAAGACTTAGGATGTTAGTTAAGCAATTGTAAATTATAAATAATAAATTTGAAAGGTGGTCGCCTACCGAGTTAAAGGTGGTCGCCTACCGAGTTAAATAACCTTCCATCGCTATAGTAAATAACTAATTCAATACAGTGGGTATTACGTAAAAAACACTCCCACCTAGCTATACTTATTTGAATATTAAATTTACTATCAAAACGTTGTAACTATTAGCAAGGATACTGAAGTGCTGTCGCGTTTATATAATTTTATGCCGGGTTTAGATACATTGCTGCACTACGAGCGACAATGGTTTGCTGATGATGTAAGAGCAGCGCTATCAGTAGCTGCAGTGGCTTTACCTGTTGCCATTGCTTACGCACAACTAACCGGTGTTAACGCCGCCGTAGGGTTATACTCTTGCATACTGCCAATGATGCTATATGCACTTTTCGGCACTTCAAAACAATTAATAGTCGGCCCTGATGCCGCAACCTGCGCCGTTATTGCCGCTGTAGTAACACCTCTTGCTGCAGGTGACAGCTTTAAGCATTGGCAACTTGTTGTCACCATGACCGCCATGACCGGCTTTTGGTGCTTTATAGCCAGTAAATTTAAGTTAGGTGTATTAGCTGACTTTTTATCTAAACCTATTTTAATGGGCTTACTAAACGGCGTAGCTATCACTATTATTGTGGGTCAATTTTCTAAAGTATTTGGTTTTACTTTTGATGAGCGCTACTTACTTGAACGCCTCGGTGGTGTGCCCACATACCTAGCGCAAACACACGTTCCCACCTTATTAATGGCTTTGTTTACACTGGCGGTCTATTTTGCCATGAAACGGATAAAGCCCACGTGGCCTGCATCTATGTTTGCTATTGCTTTTGGTGCACTTTTGGTATGGATTTTTGATTTAAAACAATTTGATATAAAAACCATTGGCACCGTAACTGGCGGGCTTCCCGTTTTTAATACCCCTGTTTTTGATTTAGGGATTATTCGTGAGCTGGTGGTACCCGCACTTAACTTAGCCATCGTGAGCTTTGTTAGTATGATGCTAACTGCCCGCAGCTTTGCTGCTAAAAATGGCTACGACATAGACGCCGATAAAGAATTTAGAGCGTTGGGTATTGCCAATATAGCGTCAGCTCTTTCGCAAGGTTTTGCAGTCAGTGGCGCCGACTCACGCACCGCTGTTAACGATGCAACAGGTGGTAAAACGCAGTTAGTATCAATAATTGCAGCGGCCATTATTGCTGTCATAGCTGTATTTTTAACAGCCCCACTTGAATTTATTCCAAGCGCAGCGCTAGGTATTGTACTTATTATTGCCTCTGTCCATTTACTCGATTTAAAAGCTGTTTGGCAATTAAAACGAAAAGACAAACAGGCATTTTATCTCGCCTCAGCCACCTTACTTGCTGTGTTATTTATTGGCGTTATACCAGGGATCACACTTGCTGTATTACTAGGGTTATTTCAATTTATTCGCACTGTTATGCGTCCAACCGACAATATACTCGGCGTAGATGTTAACGGTGTAGTAAGAAGTTTAGACGCCACAGATAAAGCAAAAGCAGTGCAAGGCGTGTTTATCTATCGCTTTAATTCACCTTTAACTTACTTTAATGCCAGCTACTTTAAACGCAGATTACTTGAGCAATATGCAAGGCAAAAAGACGATACACAATGTGTAATAATTGACGCTGTGCCCTGCTTTACTCATTTAGATTTAAGTGTAATGGCCATGCTTGCCGAGCTCGACGTTATATTTAAAAAGCGCAATATAAGGCTTGAACTTGCAGGTAGAAAACGCCAACTCCTTTCATGGTTTGAAATTGCAGGAATGAAGTCAGGAAAAGAAGGTATATATATTCACTCAGATTTATACATCGCCCTAAAAAGAAATAGCGTAAGCCAGCACACGCAAGAGGTTAGCTTGTTTGAGTCAGACGAAAATAAAGAACCGCTCACACAGCAATAAAATACAATAAGCAGATCAGCTAACTGATCTGCTGTTTAGTATTAATTACTTTTTATACTTTTGGATAGTTTGAAGGAAAAAACGCTTTTTTAGCATCTTCATCAAACTCTTTTTTAAAGGCTATATCAGTACCAATTGCGCGTGCACGTGCAACCGCTGGGCGGCTATCAATGCTTTCAAACCAACGCTTAAGATTTGGGTACGGTGCTAAACCCTCTTCACCTAATACAACCGGTGCTTTATCAATCCAGCCCCATGCAGATACATCAGCAATGGTATACGTATCACCCACTATAAAGTCACGACCTTCAAGGTGAGTATCAAGTACTTCGTAATGGCGCTGCGCTTCACGTAAATAGCGATTAACCGCGTAATCAAGCCCTTCTGGCGCCATGTGTCTAAAGTGAACACTTTGCCCTGAATACGGACCTAAACCCGATGCGATAAACATTAACCACGACAGCATTTCAGCGCGGTCCTCGCCCTTGTCTTCAAGCTTCCCATACTTTTCAGAAAGGTACATTAAAATAGCATTCGAATCGAACACACGTGTTTCACCATCAACAATTGCTGGCGCTTTAGCGTTTGGATTAATTGCTTTAAATTCAGGTGTATGTTGCTCACCTTTTAAAGTATCAAGAGGAACAAGTTCAAACGGTAAGCCTGTTTCTTCTAAAAAGAGTGCAACCTTCATTGGGTTAGGAGTATGGTGAAAATAAAATTTAATCATGTAAAGTTCCTCAATAATTGAGCAACGATTAAAGCACAACTTGAGCGGGTGTTCAAATTAAGTTTTAACTAAGTAAAATACACAGTTAAAACGTGATTTAATTGTGAGTATTTCGTGATACTTCATTAGTGAATAGCACTTATGCCAAGGAAAATATCAGCCTTTTCGAGCCATCACATGCTTTTAGAAATTTATGATTCACAAGGTTGCAGAATTTGCCCACCAGCAGAGCTGCTGAGTTTCAAAATTTACAGATGATGTAAAGCTATAGGCTGGTTTAATCCCTATTAATTCCGATGTTAATTACTGAGAGTGTTCAGTATGGAAAGATCCTTTTTTCTTTCGCTGGTTTTATAAAAACTTCAAAAAATAATAATAGAGTAGCAAAATGCAATGTCTTTTTTTTAGCCGGTTCTACATGTTAAAGTTGTCATTATCACTAAATTACTCTTATAGTGAATCTATATAAATATTGAGCAATACTATGATAAAAGCACAAATACCAGCTGACGAAGAATCTAGATTAAAGGCCCTTTACGAGTATGAAATATTAGATACTGAAGCCGAAAAAGTATTTGATGATTTAACTCAACTTGCTTCTGATATTTGTGAAGCCCCCATATCACTTATAAGCTTAGTTGATCCACAAAGGCAGTGGTTTAAATCAAAGTATGGTATCGATGTAGACTCCACCGAAAGAGATATCGCATTTTGCTCTCATACAATACTGCAAGACCAAGTATTTGAAATACAAAACGCTCTACTTGATGAACGTTTTTATGATAACCCTCTTGTAACCAGCGATCCAAACATTCGGTTTTATGCGGGCACACCGCTAGTTACACCTAGTGGCAGCACAATTGGTACATTATGTGTTATCAGCGACCAGCCTAAAAAGCTAACTCAAACACAAATTAACGCACTGAAAATACTTGGCAAAGAAGTTATCGCGCAACTTGAGCTCAGGTTAAACAACAGAAAGCTGGCCACTGCATTAAAACAGCAACAAATACATAATAAAAATCTTGAAGAACTAAAAAAAGAAGCTGACACAGCTAACACTCTAAAAGGCCGATTTTTAGCAAATATGTCGCACGAGCTAAGAACCCCGCTGCACGGCATTTTAAATTTAGCTGAGTTTGGACTAGCAGAAACTTCAAATATAGAAAAAGATAACGCCCTAAAAAGTATTTTAAGCTCCGCGAATATACTCTCAAATATTGTAAATGACATTTTAGACTTTTCAAAAATTGAAGCGGGTAAATTAAATATTGAGAATATTAACTTTAACTTGAGCGAAGTCATTAACAATGTAATTAATCCACTAATGAAACAAGCCACAGATAAAGGCATAAAATTTATTCCATCTATAGATAAAAATATCGCTACAACCCTAAAAGGCGACCCTGTCAGAGTTTCTCAAATTTTAAATAACTTATGCTCAAATGCGATTAAATTTACACAACAAGGTCAGGTAGAGTTTAAAGTCACTGTAAAGGAGAATCTCTTAAACACGCAAAATATTGTATTTGAAATAATCGATACGGGTATTGGTATTAGTAAAGCTGCACAGCAAAATTTATTTCAAGAGTTTCATCAGGCCGATTCATCTACATCTAGAAAGTACGGGGGCACGGGCCTTGGCCTCTCCATTTGCACCAAGCTAAGTGATTTAATGAATGGCAAAATCAACTTCACGAGTAAAGAAGATAAAGGTTCTGTATTTACTTACCAACAAAGCTTTGAAACATCAGAACTCGATGAATTATTAAAACCAAATAAAGAAATAACCGATTTACAAGGGTGCACTATTTTGGTTGCCGAAGACAATAAAGTAAATCAAGTTGTCGTAAGTAAAATGCTACAAGCTCATAATGCGAAAGTAATATTTACCGAAAATGGCAAAGAATGCGTTGATTACTTTTTTGCCAACCATGTTGATTTAATTTTTATGGACATTCAAATGCCAGTGATGGATGGAGTGCAAGCCACTAAGATAATTAGAGAGCAACAAACAGGTAAAACAACGCCAATTATTGCCATGACAGCCAACACCATGAAACCAGATATTGAACACTATTTAGACATTGGTATGGATGGCTATTTAACGAAGCCATTTAATAAAGATCATTTAAATAGCTTGCTCAATGTTTATAATCCAAAAAACTCAAATCTCAAAAATTTAGCAGTTAAAGTTAGTAACCCAAACATTACGAGTGAACGTAAGCTAAAACAGATATGCAATGAGCTAAAAAAGTTAATTTCAAATGCCGACAGAGTCAGTCTATGGTTGTTTAATCACGACTATACTGCCATTAATAGCTTAATTTGCCTTGATGAAAAAAATGAGATAGTAAGTAATGCAGTTTTAAAAGCTGAAGACTTTCCTGCATACTTTGACTATATTTTAGAGCATAAAGTATTAGACGCATCAGATGCGAGAAACCACGAAATCACTAAAAACTTAACCAAGGTTTATTTTGAACCATCAAACATTTACTCCTTGCTTGATTACATCTACTTTATTGATAACAAACCGCTAGGTGTTATTTGTTGTGAAAGTGTTGGCTCAAAAATTTCATGGAGCCATGCAGATAAACTGTCACTTATTAAAGTAGCTGATGTAACAACCTTGTTTTTATCCAAACAGTTGAAATCATAGTAGCTACTTTGATTTATTAAGCATCGCTTTTAAATCGGCAAATGGAGAATGCGTTGCAGCCTCAACTTTTCGCTCTGTAGTCGAC
Source organism: Pseudoalteromonas sp. TAE79 (assembly GCF_000498015.1). Taxonomy (NCBI): domain Bacteria; kingdom Pseudomonadati; phylum Pseudomonadota; class Gammaproteobacteria; order Alteromonadales; family Pseudoalteromonadaceae; genus Pseudoalteromonas; species Pseudoalteromonas sp. TAE79. The sequence goes on along the minus strand of NZ_AUTL01000126.1, from coordinate 12,095 downwards.
CCGCCATACATAATATGTTCGTGGTATTTATTGTGCTCATTGTCGTGGCAATAAATACACAATAACTCCCAGTTACTGCCATCCTCTGGATTATTACTGTGGTTATGATCTATATGATGCACTGTTAACTCTCGTAAATTAGAGTACTCAAACTCACGAGCACAACGCCCGCATACCCAAGGGTACAATCTTAAGGCTTTAATTCGGTAACCTTCCTCTTGCTTCACATAAGCCTGAGGTACTGCGTTATTCTTACTCATAGTATTCCTGGTAAATTTACTATTTTGGTGATCAATACTAAAAAAACTTAATTACTGACAAATCACCAAAAGAAGTATCTATATGCCGGCCTGTTTGCTCCCACGCACGTAGTACGACCATAAGTTTTTTATTGTCGGAAGTCCAAGAAATTCCACCGCCGTATGCCTCAACTTTTTCGGCGCCCGAATCTTTTAACCCCAGCCCAGGGTTTGTGTTTTGAATATGCCCTTTACCTACTTTGTACTCAGCAAATACGTGAACATTATGCGGTAACGAAAATGATAAAAGCGAGCCAATACTCGCCCCATACGAATTAGAAATTAATTTAGTGACCTGTGGCACAGGTGAATTTAAAAAATCAGCCTGAAACACAATATTATCTTTATTCTCAAGAGATACATGCTTGAAAGACCACGCGCCAACAATACTTAACGACATATCAAATTTGTTACTTAGCTTTGGCCTATTAAGAAAAAAATGCTCAAACAAAGACTCTTTATTATTGAAGGTATAAAAGTTGTGTTGGCCAGATAGCTCAAACTTGGTTGAACGTGTATTTTGCGAGAAAATTTGATCTGTTTGATTGCCGCTTAAATTGCTAGCCGTGCTTTGCAGCCCTTCAAGCGTTTGATAGTTAAATGTGATTTTAGAATTTTTAAATTTTCTATACGAGAGCAGTATATCTTGTGTTTTTGTTTCAATATCATCTTCAAAAATATCGGCTGAGTAGCCAATTTCAATGTCGTTAATATCAAAAAACACACCCACACGCTGGTTATTTATGGGCTCTAACGAAAACAGTGTTTTTTGATTACTCCCCGCCAAGTCATCGTATATTAGCGCGTGGCTAGTGCTTGGATTTGAAATAGTGGTTCGTACCGATTTTAAGTCGAAGTCGAAAGCCAATACAGCACTGGATTGAAATGCCGCTAAAACAGCAAAGCCCACAATAACCAAGTAATTACGATTCATTAAAAACACTCAAAAATTAATTTGTATTAGAGTAGCGTTTTTTTCACCTTAACTTATCACAAAAGATTAACAATTGATGAAAACTTTAAATAATGCGCTTTATGGCATTTTTTGAGGTGCTTTCAAGGTCAAACTCATTCACATGCTTAATTAGCTCCGGGAAGAACGCTAAAAACACGGCTTCTAATTCATTGTAGTTACGCGTTATATCATCAGCCGCGCCCGCAAAAGTGTTCGTAAAGCGAATACGCTTGGCAATATTATCAAGTGCTAGCCCTATTCCATCTATGGTTTCGTATTCTTTAAACCAATCGTTTTTAGTCATGCTTGTTACAACATGCTGCATTCGCGCTGGCATAGCAGGTATACGGTTATTTAAAAGCTGATAGCTGGTGTACTTAAAGTCACTTAAAGGCTGCTTGCTAAACCGTTGCCAATGCACAATTAAAAAGTGATCAAACACCACATCAATAGCCACACCAGCAAAGCGTTTACGCTCGGGTGAAAAGTATTGTTTAGCGTGTTTAACTGCGCGGTGAGAGTCGGTAAATTTATCAACTAAATAATGGTTATCGAGGCCATTTTTAACTGTGTTTGGTAAGTGCTTTACATGTCTTTTTCCACCAAAGTCACCCAACAGGTTCCCAAAGTGAGAATCGGCTGTGGGCTGCGCTAAATAAAGATGAGCTAAATAATTCAAAGTGTTCTCTGATTGGCTAATACAATTAAATAATAACGCAAATTTAAACCAAACTCACATTCGTGTTTAAAGCAGTACTTATGGTTTTGCTTACCAGTTTTTACTCAAACAGACTGCAAAGTATTGTATAAACAGCGCAACTATAAAACGTCTATATAAAAGCCGCTATATCAGCTATGGCGGCTTTTTAATGCTTAAGCTTTGTTGTTAGTTTAGTTACTCGACTTTACCCAATTTCCATTCTCATTTTTGCTATAACTATTTTTAACCGCCGACCAAGCTACTTTATGCGCTGTTGTTTCGCGGTCATCATCGTTTTTTCTATCGCTTGGGTCTTCATAGGTATCCCACGCACTATTAAACGCCTCTTGATATATCTCTTGAGCATGTTTAGGTAAGTTACTTTTTACCGACTCAGGTAATTCATCACGATTTTTATATGGCATAACTTTCTCCTTATATTTACTCAATTACACCACAAGCAACACGTTTGCCACCGCCACCCAATGGCTTTGGTTTATCTGCATAGTTATCACTTCCTTCGTGAATCATTACTGCGTGTTGTTTAAGTTTTTCAAGCGTGAGCCTTGGTGCTGAAACAGGCGATTTAGCTTGGCCACTTTCATTTACATACAACGCCGGTAAATCGCCTAAATGGCCATCCCCCCAAGGAGCATCATGATGCTCACTAGCTTTTGGATCGAAATGCCCACCAGCGGCACCCCCCGGCACAACTTTCTCGCCTTTTTTCTTGGGTTCACAACTTGCAAATTGGTGAACATGAAAACCATGCAGCCCCGGTGTTAAACCTTTTAAACTTGGTGAAAAAACAACACCGTTATCATTTTCTGTTAGTGTAATAGTACCTAGTGATTGCCCTTGGCCTGATTTAGTAACTTGGTGCATTTGAACTTTTACATTAGCCAGTGCGCTATTTTGTAGTAACACACCGGTAAGGAGTATTGCAAAAGTGGGTTTTAAAGCGCGGGTTAAAGATCTTTTAGCGTTTGAATCAAACTGTAAACAACTCATCATCATCTCCTCGTTTAGTATCAAATTAATAAAACAATAACGCTAAATTAAGCGACTATTAAACAAGTAGTTTCAATGTATATACCAGCCCTACGCGAAAGCATTAATTTATGAATAATTTATTTTTAATTTATTGATTAAAAAGTAAATTTATAGTTTTTATTAAACTTAAATAAGTAGCTAATTAACTAACAAAACTGACTTTCAGCCAAAGATTGAGCAAAAACCAAGGCATATTTACAAACAAAATGGCAACTTTACAAAACTCATAAAAGGAGATTACCAACGATCCAGCTCAAAAAGCCAAGTTAAAAAAACGAAAAAAAAAGGTGAAACTAAGTTTCACCTTTATAATTAATTATGAAATTAATTAGTTAGCGTTAAGCCGTAGAAACGTTACTTGCGCCTGCATTGTTAAGTATTTCTTCAATAGCGTTTTTATTGTCACTATCGTACTTAACACCAATTAATATAGAGCCCTTTTCAATGGCATCTTCATAATACTTAATTTCGTGCTCAGGAATAAATGCACCAATTGCAGCACCTAAAGTACCACCTACTGCGGCGCCTGCGCCACCAGCAGCAAATGCTGCGACTAATGGTCCGGCAACTAATAAGCCCGTACCACCGGTTGCTACAGTACCTACTGCAGTAAAACCGCCAATAATTGCAGCAAGAATACCACCTGAAGCCGCGCCTACAAGGCCACCTTCAGCCGCTTTTGTACCTTCGTCTACAGCAAAATCTTCCTTTGCGTATGAGTCATTGGCTACAATGCTTATGTTAGCTTCATTAATACCTAAAGCTTCTAATCTATAAATTGCGAGTGTTGCTTGTGATGCACTTTCGAATAACCCAGTAATAACGGTACTCATAATAACTCCTTTATTTATTTAAGAAAATACACTTACTACTAAGCAAAACCCAAACCAATAAATTTATTATTTAAAATCAATAAGATAAAACAAAACCCATAACTAACCCTTTCATTGTTAGAGTAAAAATTGCCAAATTTTGTAAAAAACTCCTATCTACAAAAAAACGCCTTACGAAATAAAGGGAGGTTTTTATTACTCTCTTGTTTATGGTTATTACCGTGCTTAACAATAAAATTAAAAACACCAAAAGAGCATTATTTTTTCATACGCTTTAAAGGTTAAAAAAGACGCTTACCCTCTTAACCCCCTACCCAGTTACAATTGTGTTTTATTAATTCAGTAAAGAGTCAGCCTAATTTTGTTATCACTACGGCTAATTTTTCGGTGCGCATAAATCGTAAAATACTGTGCTAAATCTCCTTTTTATATTGCCCTGCTATTAGCAGATATAGGCCGGCCATGGATTACGAAAACAACTTTTTAAGTCAATCACAGCAAGCTGCACTTCAACAATCGCTAATTAATACCAAGCTTTTAAGTCGCCTTTCAGTAAATAGTGAAGATGTACCTTCGCTTGAGCAACAAGCTTATGGGGCTATTGCAGTTATGCTTTATCGCTTTAATTTACAAAAAATAAAATGGTCATCATTTTTAAAAACGGCAATAAACACAGCTAGCAACGCCTGCCAATGGCTAGCCAGCGAGCTTACAAGATGCCAACAAGAATACAAAGCCCAACCTAATGACGCTGTAATAATTGAGCAAAACGCTTTTTTGAATGGCATTTTTAGCGAAGAGCTCGCCTATATTGACGCCTTACTAGGTACTGAGTGACTAACTTAAGAAATACCCTAACAACAGTAGAGTAATCTTTAGCTTAATATTCTAACTAATGCCACGGTATTGGTTGCTCTATAACCACCACTCCTCAACTAAGTTAGCATCAGGCTAATGCTTCAAATTGATTGGTATTATTGCGGGTAGATATAAATGCTTTGTGTTTCTCGTAATACCTATTTTAAGCCTATCGGTATATAAATTGCTGTTAATACTGTTCTTACTTAAAGAGTTACCTATTAATAACTCAAGTTACAACTAAATAATCGAGGATAATATGAGTAATAAACAGCTAATTACGACAATAGGTATAGGTCTGGCCGCTGCATCCGCAGGTATGTTAACAAGGAAAACTTTACAAAAATCGTGGGAAAAGGTTACCAACGAACCAGCACCAAAAGATAGACCAAGCGAAGAAACAGATCTTAAAGAGGCCGTTACATGGGCAGTAGTCTCAGGTATTGGTGCGGGTGCTGCAAGAATGGCCGTACGCTATATGCTAGACAAGCGCCGATCTAAATAAACCGTCCCTATTGATACCTCTTATAAGTATTAAACGTAATACGGAGAGGCTTAAAAGGCGGCTTGCGACAGCTACTCCTGTGTTGTCGTAAGCAACTTAAAAAAACCTTAAACAAGGTTATTTAACCATAGAGTTAAAACACGTTAAAATTAATATCAAAATGGGGCCCTGCGATGAAATTTAAAATGTCGGATGGTACGGCTGCGCTGCTTATAAGACCTACGTAGGTTGGAAAAGCCAAAGGCGCCTTCCAACATGTACTCCATATTTTAAACAGATACACTCTATTAAGCATTAACCCCCTTTCAAAGTTGTTGCCTGCCCACAAGCTTGCGTATAATGCCCGCATTCCGGCTGCATTTTTTAGCCGCTAACTTGGATTTTAATAATGAAAAAACTCTCTGCAGTGCAAGTAAAACAGCAAGCACTTGTACTTAATACTGCCGAAAAATTAGAAGAACAAGGCCGCGCTGAGCTCCCTGGTATGTTGCAATGCTGGTTTGATGTGGAATATCACTTATTTCCAAGTTCTTTATTGCTTTGTTTTCAGTTTGAAAACGAGCAAGCCTTAGCAGCCGCAGAGCCTGATATATTAAAATGGCAAAAGCGTTTAAGCGGCGCAATGCTTAAAAAAGGCGTTATTTTAAAAGATATGCGTAAACATTTAGTGTTTACCTTAAAAGGGCCTGATGATTAAAGCGGGGTTTTAAAAGGGTTATAAAGCCTTTCGCTCGTATCGTCGAAGCGCATAAAACCATAATGAAAAGCCGTTGCATTGCTGTAACGGCTTTTTACTTTTATTAGAACTTAAAGTAGAACCTATAAAGATCAATTTTTGACTCAGGGATTTTTATTAGCCGATGATACTAATTGGCCGTTAAACAATACTAATGCACGGCAAAAGCAAATTTCAGTCGATTCAACGTTAATCGGTTGCCCTAAGTTAGTAATAATAGGATAGTAAATTACACATAAAAAATAGCCTTATATTAGGAATATTATGATCAAAGTATTATTAGCGACCAGCTTAATTGCCTCTTCATTCGCTGCTTTAAGTAATCCTTTAACTGTTGAAGAACAGCGTATCAACAAAGCCCAATCGGCAATGCCAAATGTTTTAAATGCATTTACCTCACAAGTATCAAGTTTTGAGCAACAATTTAAAGAATTAAACGACTTTAAAAGTGCAAAAGCATTAGTACAAAACTTTAGCTTTGAACTGTGGGAAAACGCCAAGCAACGCATAATAAAAACCAGTAACTACGACGACCGAGAGCTCTACTGGGCTCGCCTGCTTTCAAGTAAAGTAATACGCACAACTTCACCTAAATTTTCAATTACGCAGGCTCAACTAAATACTTTACTAACAATGCTTGAGGACGGCAGCAGAGGACGTACCGATCTTGCTTTTTCATCAGGCAGTACTAAAAAAATATTACTAACAGGCTTTGACCCTTTTTTACTCGATAAAAACATAAACCAAAGTAACCCCTCAGGTGTTGCGGCGTTATTACTCGACGGCCAAGTTATTAATTACAACGGCATAAGCGCAGAAATTAACACCGTTATGGTGCCTGTACGCTACGAAGACTTTGATCAAGGTATAATAGAATCGCTACTTGCCCCCTACTACGCACTTAATAATGTAGACATGGTAGTAACCGTAAGTATGGGCAGAACAGAATTTGATTTAGAGCACTTCCCGGGTAAACGCCGCAGTGTAACCGCCCCAGATAATGCCAATATTGTGTATGGTGGAACGCAAACAAGCCCAGTAATACCAAAACTCAATGGCCGACCACTCCCAGGCAACGAGTTTGTAAAATTTAGCTTGCCTGTAACTTACATGCAACAAGCCAAAGGCCCTTATAAAGTTATCGACAATCATGAAGTCACCACGCTCGAAAAAACCTATAAAGCTGGTTCGTACGGTGAGCTTAAAAATAGTATTGCGGTAAATGGCGGCGGTGGTGGTTACTTGTCTAACGAAATATCGTACCGAAGTATTCGCCTGCGCGATGCGCTTAATTCAAGTATACCTACAGGGCACATTCACACCCCACGTATACAACAATTCGAACCTGAAACAGAAGCTAAAATAGTAAACCAAATAAAGGCAATGCTAGCGCAAAGCTTAGTCGCGCTATAGTTTATAAAAACCAATTTAAGCGCATAATAAAGGGCAATAATATTGCCCTTTATTAAATGGGGTTACTAGGGGCAGGTTTTGCACTTTTCCTTAATCACAAAAGGCAAAAAGAAAGACCTGACCCTACTGAATTGTTACAAGCTGTAAAATTTACAGCCAAAATATTTATTCTTCATCCTTGTTTTTTATTTCTGTTTTTATGCAAGGCAAACCATCTACAAGTTTTATATTCATCCAGTAATTTAAAGATAACACTCCTACATTATCATCATCTTCACTTGCTTCGTATTTAACTTCAACAAACTGCTTATCAGCTACTTTGCCAAACTCTATTGATTCGAATAAATCTTTAGTAGTAAGTAAACTGAAATTCACATCAGAAAAGCGAAGGCTAAACACTATTACATTGCCAAAATGACAAATGTAATTATTGCCAAAACCATCAATAAAGGAAATATCAAACTTATCGGCAAGCTCATGTCTATATCGAGCTTCACGGAGAAAACGGTTTAAATCCATATTTCCTGAAAACAAAACAGGATTATTTATATCTTTGGCTAATTCAGTCAAATCAAGGATATTATTTTCAGCACTTGAGTATACTTTTTCATCCGTATTTTTGTACCATAAAACCTTTCGCAAAATGTTGACTTGAACATTATCTTTAGTGGATTGCCTCAACCAATCCTCTTCATTAATTGCTCTGTTCGTTTCAATATTTTTAGCTACTTTCTCTTTTAGATATTTTTGGATGTTAATTTTAAATAAATTGCTTTCATCAGTATTGCCGTTAAAACTTGCAGATTTAAACAAGTTTATTGGGAACTCTGAATCTTTCTCATCTCCAAAGATAGCCTGAGAACAGGTCAATCCGAATCTAGTCAATAATTCTTCGTCAATTTCAGCCTGAGCAACAAGCGCATTTTGTCGTTGATTAACTCTATCAATCACTTGCTGAATAGAGTTTTTAAAGTTATTTACATTAGCACGTAAATTTTCTTCGGTAGTTAAAACTGGCCCTTCAATATCTTCAGAAAGCCTAATCCACTCTTGTAAATCGCGAACAAGTGACTCTTGATCTTGGTGGCGGAAAGCGTCAGAAAAAATAATATCGTACCATTTCTGTTCTAGCCGCCATTGATTATTAGAAAGTGATACTGCAATTTCTACATAAGCTCTATTCATACTATGTGGATCATTTCTCCCCCAGCCTGAATACATACGCCCAGAAACTCTCCGCTGTTCATTAACTCTTCCGAAAGAATCTAAAACTTTTGAAAGCCATGCTCCATAAGCCCCTTCACCATAATTACTGTAATCTCTGTGCCGAATATAAGCGCCAATGATATTACTAGCATTAGACACCGACTTTACTCTGCCACCAATCGCCCCGGTTGGATGAATTGGTGTGCATGAAAGTAGCGCTTTAATATACTGCTTTATTTGTTCATTCCCATTTAAATCCGGCTTTAATAAAACGTAGCAAGCTGTTATTACTCGAAGATCAAAAGAGGCATTATTCATAGCAATATTAAAAGCAGGCTGAAGAAGAAATTCGCTGTCATTCAATGCCGTTATCCAAATTTTCTCTTCAGAATCTTTAAGCAACATGTCATGAGTGACAAGTTCAGAGTGCCATCTATACTCCTCTAATCCTTGACCATGATCTCGAATAGACAGCTTTTCATACCAATTATTTAGCATATCTACCCCCCAACCAGCAGCTTCAATATTATTGAATCTTAGTGCCGATATTACAGTATGCGCTGTAAATTCTAGATGATTGATAAATAGTGGCAACGACTTTTGCATGTCATTTAGTCGGGTAGTTCGAGGCTCAATATAATCCAACCAAGATTCCCATGAACCAACAAAATCAAATAGTACATCTTCATACTTATTGGCGATGCGTAGATCTGATGACATTGAACTATATGAACGCCACTCCATTAATAATGACCAAGTAAAGTAATTTCCTTGGATTAACGAAAACCCTTCTTGTTCAACCAGTCGATGTCGCTTTAGAAAAATTCGTTTATGCAAATAGATTATTTCGTCATAAAACTCTATATTTTCGGGGATTAGCTCAACAGATGCTTTTGCAAGATGGTAATATTCAGTCATAATCTCATCAAGATAACTCCTACTAAAAAAGCTGGCTGTTGGTAACAATAACCAATTGTCTTCTTCACCATTATCGCTTAAAAAGCTTAGAGCAGAAGCTATCTCAACATGCCAATTAACAATGTTCTCAACAGCATTTTTAAACTCACCTACATTTTTTTCTCGAATAGCATCATTAGCTGAACCAACAAAGCCAAGCATCATGGAAGTCAAGCTACTATCATGTTCTTGGCTTCTTTTTCTGGTTCTAAAGCTTGTTTTTAATAGTAGTTTTGATAACCAACCAATTTCAAACCCGGAGTATCGGACAATTATAAGTCCCGGCTTACTCTTTCTTGTCCACATAGATTGAACTACAAACTCTCGCTTTACGTCAGGATCTATGTACATCCAACCAAAACTTTCTTTTGAAACTAACCACTTCCCCCATACTTTGCTGTTTATCGAAAGAAGTATTTTGAATTTGATAATGTAGTAGCGGATAACGATATTTATGATAGAGAAGTAAACATTAGAAGCGTAAATTTCTTCTTCTGAATTTTTATTTATCTCCTTGAATTTATCATCCGAAAATTTATAAGTACTTACTTTTAAAACCTCTTTCTCTGGGTTTATCAATACACGATTTTGTACTGAATTTTGCAATAAAAGGTCGTGCATTCGGTTTCTAATATCTGTTTCACACAATTCATGTATAGTGAAACGAACAACTAACCTATCTCTTTTGCTTTCATCCAACATCAAGAAGGTAGAAGCAAAAAACCAGCTAGTTAACAGAACATTAAATATCAACCATAGTGCAGTTGTGACGCAAATAGCGAGATAGGTAGAGGCATCCATTGCTGCACTAAAGAAATAGCCTGCAATAATAAAAATTGATAAGAAAAGTCCGCTCAAGCCAGCAAACATAAATCCTGAGTACATTTGGTAGATTGGGAACAGTGTTTTTTTAGCTGATTTGTTTTGAAACAATACACCAATTAAACCAATGACTAGGGGGTAAACTACACCAACAATAGTTAACTGTCCGCCTAGAAAACCACCTTGCCATTCGTTAAGTTTTGTCCAGTTTGGGAAGAACTTTACTACCAACGGAGTTAATTCATCTTTCCAACATATTAAATTAACTACTGATAAACATGCCAATACAACGGTAAGTAAGATGTAATAGTTGTGTCGTTGTGACCAACGCAAGATGTTGTATTCAAAAAAGCTCCACTTGCTGTGAAGAAATTCTTTATTTTGGTAAAGCGTGTCGTTGATATTTTTATCAATATGATATTGTAGTGAATTGAATAACTTCCTTATTTGATTTATCACTATTACTACTCCGTATTATCAATCGTATCCCGTTAATTAAAAATTAATAGAATTGCTCTCATCAATATTCTCACTATTTTTAAAATAAGTATATTTAAACAACAAGTTAATATTTAGCAGACTACGTAAGACAATAATTAAAACCACAAAAATGCGAGAAATGCGAGGGTCAGATCTTGTTTCTTTCCAAAACCAAACACCAATCTCCCGTTTAACACCCATCCCCGTCATCACGCCCTGAAAATAAGCAATTGATGAGTAATGTATTTCATGGATGAAATGAAAGCCATGCTTGCACATGGATGTGCTTTCATGGCGTTTACGTTCACATCAATTAATTATTTTAAGGAAATAGCGTGATGCTCGGATGCGCTGAGAGGTGACGAATAACCGAAGCGTAGCTTCGCAGTATGAGGAAGTGAAGGCATGGATGCCGACAGTAACCCAGCTTCAAGGATGAATTACTTACAGCAGAGTTAAGTTTGAAAATCTATAGCCCCGCTTTGGCTCACCAAGCCAGCGCGACAAAACCTTGAATAAGGTTTCTAATATTTAAAAGTACGAAACGTATTCGCGTTATCCGTGATGATAACCTCAAACACCTATTCAAATACTTATTCGGGCTGCCGCCCGCGCGACAGCAAGCTAAACGCCTACAACTAATAACATATACTCTTGGCTTTTGAGCGAGTAAGTATATTTGTGATTTGTTGGGTTTCGTTTCACTCTACCCAACCTAGAGGAAATACAGAGGGACAGGTCTTGTTTCTTGCCAAGACCAAACACCAATCTCACGTTTAACACCCTCCCCCGTCATCACGCCCTGAAAATAAGCAATTGATGAGTAATGTCGCGCATGGATGCGCGATAAGGCGAAACTAGGCCATGGATGGCCTATCTTCGCCGTTTACGTTCACATCAATTGTGGTTTGAAGGGTTAAGCGTGATGCTCGGGTGCGCTGAGAGTGTCCAGAGAGGGACCAGCGGCAGNGCAGCCCCTCTTTGGCTGCTTTCGCCAGCGCGACAAAACCTTGAATAAGGTTCCTAATCTTTAAAAGGTACGAAACGTATTCGCGTTATCGGTGATGATAACCTCAAACACCTATTCAAATACTGATTCGGGCTCCCGCCCGCGCGTCAGCAAGCTGTACGCCTGCTAATTATCAAAGCATGATCAAGCAGGTCAAAACACTTCGACAAATCCATGTCTACGACCCAGTCGCGATGGTATTTACGGATAAATACACTCGCTTTACTGATAGCGTCATGACAGCTTCGTTTCGGCCTGTACCCATAACT
>NZ_AUTL01000125.1:0-35841 GCF_000498015.1 Pseudoalteromonas sp. TAE79 | reverse complement strand
ACCCGTTACAGCAATGTGACGGGTTTTTTGCTTTCTGGGATTTAGTAAATAGCCAAGAGCCCAAACCGCACTCAGTAGTGAAACAAAACAGCTCGAAGGCGAGACCCATTGAAGGCCGCCCTGACACAAAGAGTATAGCATTTGCTATGTGACTTTCTACCGCTGTGGGCACTACGACACCACCAGACCTCACATTGTAGAGAGCCCGATTCGAAAGAGTCGGGCTTTTTTACGTCTGCAGAAAAGTGAAATGCGGATAATTAATGCGCACTTATTCAACACCCATCACGTAGGTCGGGTGAGCGCAGCGACTCCCGACACTAAGATCACCGTAAGTACCTTTTTATAAAGAGGTACTTCAATTCGAACCTCATTATATAGCTTCATATTTTCACTAAATCATACACTGATTATAGAGATGTTCGTTTCTTCTCACTTTGTTGCAATTTCATTCTTGGTTTAATAAGTGACCTGTGTAAAACTAGCTGCGTTAATTTAGTAAATCAGGTGACATGAATGTCGAATATTAAAGCTTGGAAACTTATAAGCCTGTTTTGTTTGTTCGCAGTGCTTATGGGTTGTCAATCTAAAGAAGAGCAGCTGCAACAAACAATTCAAGAGTCTATTAAAAAAGCAGATACAGAGCTGTCACAGCTTGGTACTGCGCTTGATAATGGGAATGTGCGCAATGCTGTATTACTTAAAGAATATGGCGAGCTCCTTAAAAAACAAAAGCCAGAGCTTACAAAAGTTGTTGATGTAATTACCCTTGATGCAACGCGCCGAGGCGCACTTTATAGTGGTTTAACACAGCGACTTAAAGATATTAAAGGAACTTACTTAATTCCTCCTTACGAAGATACGTTGCATAGTATTGATTTGTTGCGTGATGCGTCTAAACCTACGCTATTTTCTGATGCGTTAACCGATCCTATTAATATGCTAGCTGATATGTCCAAAGGCACTTTAGCGCGTGTAGGCGCAATTAGTAAGCAAGCTGAAGGTGAGGGTGTTGGTAACCAAATGGTAGGTAACCCTAACTATGGTAACTGGCAAACAAATAGTAATGGCATTAGCTTTTGGCAATGGTACGGCATGTACCGTATTTTAGGCGATGTATTTGACCGTGTTGAATATGGAAGTTGGAGCAAACGCCGAAAGTATAGTTATTACAATGACTATGGCCGTTCGCGTTATTCAAGCCCTAAACAAATTAAAACCCAAAGCGCGCTAGAAACACGCACGCGCCAAACATACCAACGCCAAGGTAAGCAGTTTACAAGCCCTTATGCGAGTAAAAAAACAGGTGCATCCGGTTTAAGCCGTAGTAGTTATACGCCACCAAAAAGCCGCAGTAGTTATTCTCGTTCGAGCAGTTATAGCAATCGCTCAGGATCGGTGCGTGATAGCGGTAGCAGAACCTCTCGTGGCGTGAGCCGTGGTAAGTAAAAGAATAAAGTTGGAGTTAGAATAATATGTATGAATTTAATGGAATAACTATGTGGTCGCTACAAGCATTGGCGATTGATTTTGCAATTATTGTTTTATTATTTGTAAGCCTTAAATATATAAAAGGTTGGGTTTCAAACTTACACGCAAATGATGAAATAACAGAGCGTGATAACTTTGCTTTTGGTATTAGCTTTGCCGCTGGTTTAGTGGCACTGGCGATTGTATTAACAGGTGTAAGTAGTGGTGCTTTTGCTGCAACATTGCAACAAGAAGCACTGCAAATGTTAGCTTACGGCGCATTAGCAATTGTACTTATTAAGTTGGGTCACTTTTTTCAAGATAAAGTAGCGCTTCGTAAAGTAAGCCTGCACGACGAAATAGTTAAAGGTAACGTTACAGCTTCAATAATTGATTTTGGTCATGTTGTTAGCGTTGCAATAGTTATTCGCTCAGCACTTTTATGGGTGGCTACTGATGGCTGGCATGGTCTTCCAATTGTAATTGCTGCCTTTATTATAGGTAGTGTTGTATTACTACTTGTTAGCCAGTACCGAGTGCAGTTATTTAAGCGTACAAACAAAAGTGGCGACTGCCTACAACAAGCAATTGTTGATGGTAACTTAGCTGTGGGTATTCGTTACGCTGGATTTTTAATAGGTAGTGCATTAGCTATTACAGCTGCAACGGGTGTTGCGCCATACGCTGCTGATAACATTAATGCGAGTTTACTATACTGGGCTATTAGCGCTGTTGTGAGCCTTGTCGCATTTATTATTTTGCACTTAGTGACAATTAAAATAATTTTATCTGGTTGCGATATTTCCGATGAAGTTAATCGTCAAAAAAATGTAGGTGTAGCAGCTATTTCTGCAGCAGTATCATTTGCTGTAGGTATCACTATGGCAACCTTACTAGGCGCATAATCAGTGTCATCAACCAACACTCCCCCAAGTAAGTCTCGCTTACTTGGGCACGATATATTACTAATTACTGTTATGGCCGTGCTTGCTGGGTGCGGCCTTATTTATGAATACTTACTCTCTCATTATGCGGGCCGTGTACTTGGCTCAGTAGAAAGCGCTATTTACGCCATGATCGGTACTATGATTGTAGCAATGGGCTTAGGCGCTTTTTTAGCGCGTTGGTTTAAAGATGCATTTACCGCTTTTGCTTGGCTAGAAAGCATTATTGCTTTGGTTGGCATGGGCTGCATTTTAGCGATAGCGGGTGTAATAGCTGTAAGTTATTCTCTTCCTCATTTATTTTCGAGCATTTTTAATTTACCCCCAGATGTTGTACTTAATGGTTACGTATTTCAAAAGCTACAAGAGTGGTCACGTTTTCTACCTTATGTTTTTGGTTTAATACTGGGCTTATTTATTGGTATGGAAATACCGCTTATAGCGCGCATTCGTCAGCACGTTTATGGTCGTTTTTTAGAAAACAACGCAGGGACTATTTATGGTGCCGATTATATTGGTGCTGGTATTGGTGCCGCCATTTGGGTAAGTATCATGCTCTCAATGCCTATAATGCAAGCTGCGGCGTGGACGGCGTTATTTAATATCATCGCAGGACTCGCTTTTTTATGGCGTTACCATGCCCATGTACGCTTTGCTAAGGCACTTTTAGTTTGCCATATAGTACTGCTGGCATTGTTTGGCATTATTTTAGTATTTGGCAGTAGCTGGATGAACAATCTAAGTAATGTTTTATACAAAGATAAAGTAATTTATTCGCAAGCAACCAAATACCAGCACGTAGTTTTAACCGAAAGGTTAAGCAAAAACCAACCTCAGCCAATCACCGATTTATATTTAAATGGGCGTTTGCAGTTCTCAAGTATTGATGAACAAATATATCATTCAATGCTGGTTTACCCTGCAATGCTTGCCTCTAACAGACACGACCGTGTATTAATAATTGGTGGTGGTGACGGGCTTGCACTTAGAGATGTTTTAAAATGGCCTGTGAGTGAAGTAACGCTAATAGATTTAGACGCTCAGCTTCTCAATTTATTTGGTCATAAAGACGGTGACTTTACGCCCCCAGAGCACATCAATAAGCGATTACTACAGCTAAACAATAAATCGATGCAAGACTCGCGAGCCAACATAATTGTGGGTGATGCATTTTTAGAAGTTGAAAAGCTGCTTGATCAATCTAAGCAGTTCGACACTATCTTAATTGATTTACCGGACCCAAATCACCCTGATCTAAATAAAATGTACAGTGACTACTTTTATAATCATGTACGTCAGTTATTAGCACCCGATGGCGCAATGGCGGTTCAATCAACTTCACCTTACCACGCTAAAAAAGCGTTTTTAAGCATTGCTAAAACAGTTAAAGCCGCAGGGTTTGGCTATGTTGAGCAGTATCAGCAAAACATACCTTCGTTTGGGCAGTGGGGCTGGACTATAGCCACTAAAATGGGTCAGTCGGCCAGTGGCCGTATTAATGATGCGACGGCTATGCCTGTGCCATCAAGGTGGATTAGTAAAGAATATTTATTGGCAAGCTTTGTATTTCCTAACCACTACTTTGAACAAGTTAAAAGTATTGAGGTCAATAGGTTAGGATCTGGTCAGTTGTATGATTACTACCGAACTGCATGGCAAATAGAAAGCGAATTGTATAAAAACTAACAAAACATGGTTGACATAATATGTCGGTCGTGAGAACCTTAACTCAGACATAATATGTCAAACGACAAAAGGCAGAGACATGGAATTAAATGAACTTTCAATAAAATTAGCTTCTTTTGAAACTGAAGGCGCTAACTTTGAGTCTTTCTTGATTGCCAACCCTGGCGAGCAAGATGTTTTACAAGTCATTGTTGATGGAAATGATGAACTTCCAATTTTTGTTACACAAACGCAAGAGCAGTTGTTATGTATTAGCTACTTGTTTGACGAAGATGAAGTTAAGAGTGAATTACGCAACGAGTTAAACGAAACATTACTACGTTTAAACGTGCCAATTCCACTGAGTGCATTTGCTAAAATCGATAACAAATACGCGATTTTTGGTGCACTGTCGGTAAATTCATCATTAGATGACGTTACCCACGAACTAGTGACATTAGCCGATAACGCTATCGATGCACTAGAAGCCGTGACCTTGTATTTAAACGATTAATAGCCAGTTAGTGGAGTTAAGATTATGAGTATTTTAAAAAAATTATTTACAGCAGTACGTGGCGGCGCTCGTGAAGCAGGCGAAGCAATTGTAGACAAAAATGGCATCCGTATTTTTGAGCAAGAAATTGCAGACGCGCAAAATGCACTTCACCGCGCTAAAAAAAGCCTTACAGAAGTAATGGCTAAAGAAATGCAAACTAAGCGTAAAATTAGCGCTGTAGATGCATCAATCGCGGAACACGAAGCGTATGCAGGCCAAGCGCTTGAAAAGGGTAACGAAGCGTTAGCATTAGAAATTGCAGAAAAAATTGGTGACTTTGAAGCTGAAAAAGCCGAAAACGAGCAAGTATTATCTGGCTTTAGTAACCATATTGTTGCGCTTAAGCAGCAAGTTAAAGATGCTGAAAAATCAATTAAAGAGAATCAGCGCCAGCTTACAATGGTAAAAACCACTGAAAGCGTACAGCAAGCAACAATGGCTGTTAACAGCACGCTTAATACAAACAGCTCGTCTATGACATCGGCTCGTCAATCGCTTGAACGCATTAAACAGCGTCAACAAGATCGTAGCGACCAGCTAGGTGCTGCAAAGCAACTTGAGTCAGACGTAAATGGCGATGACTTAAAAGCAAAAATGGCTGAAGCAGGCATTGGCGACACAAGTCCAAAAAGTGCTGATATTTTAGCTCGCATCAAAGCGAAGCAAAATAGCTAACCATTACGTTTATACTTTAAAAAGGTAACCGAGTTTTGCTCAGTTACCTTTTTTGCTTAGAAGGCAGCCTTCCTATGTTTAATTTTTTCAAATCTAAAAAAGAGCCAGAGCGTCAGCTTAATCATCCGAGCGAGCTTAAAAAAGGCGACATGTTTAGCGTTATCGACTCATTTGCTTATCCGGCATGGTTAAAAGGTGAAACGCTACGTGTTACTGATATTCAGACTTACCAATATCAGCACAGCAGCGATACTGAATTTGTACTTGAGACAAATAGCGGCCAAGTTGTATTTTTACAAATTGAGCAAGATGACGGCGAAGAGTGGGCTAACTTTTCTATTAAAATTCAGCGAAACGAAGTTGAAGAGATATTTGGCCTTGATGAATTTGCGCGTATTTTTGATGAAGAGTCGTTAACCCACATTACAGTGCAAAATACACCAGAGCGCTTTATGCAGTTTTTAGCTAAAAGTTATCAACAAAGCGAGTCGCCTTATGTGTGTTATTTCCATAATAAAGATTACCGCAATCAAACATTGCCTCGCTATGAGCAAGAAGGTGGTGAACCATGCGAAATGATTTGTTTAGCGTCAGATAATGAAGGCTTTGGTTTAAATATCGAAATTTGGGATGGCGGCGAAACCGATGTATCGCTAACGCTCATGCGTCCAATGTCAGACATTGTAGACTTGTTTCCCGGAGATGCTAAGTGAGTGATGCTAAAGACAAGTGGTTGCGTCAGGAACAAGCTGTACGTGCCACACAAATGGCATTTGATCTAAGCAGCGAAGTTCAAAAGCTGATAAAAAAGCAAGCTATAGACCAAGAGTTAACGCCGTCAGATATGATCCGTAAAATACTTGGCTTAGATGTAAAGTCTAAAAAAACGCGTCAACGTTTATCGTTTAATTTAAATGATGATGAGATTGCGCAACTAGCCAGTCGCTTTGATGTCCCAAGTGATGATAAGCGAGCCGTAAAACAACAAGTAGCTGACTTACTAATTGCTCACACTAAAAAAACTAAGTAGTTGCACTAGATTATTATGAATATTACTCTAATTGCTTATCTACTTATTTTTGCGTTGTTTGGTACTGCGGCGAGTTATTTTGTACGCTTTATTTATGCATATTGGGTGCTTAAAACAATGCCCATGAAGT
The DNA here is from genome assembly GCF_000498015.1 of Pseudoalteromonas sp. TAE79. Lineage (NCBI taxonomy): Bacteria > Pseudomonadati > Pseudomonadota > Gammaproteobacteria > Alteromonadales > Pseudoalteromonadaceae > Pseudoalteromonas > Pseudoalteromonas sp. TAE79. The sequence continues at coordinate 29,371 of NZ_AUTL01000125.1, read as the reverse complement.
ACATTATAAAAGCGGGTATTTGCGTGGTGCTGGTGGTTGTAATTTCAGCGTTAATTCCGTATTTAGGTTAACGCTGAGATTAAATTATACGCGACCGTTTTTATTTTATATCAAACGACTGGCATTGGTGATTAATACACAGCGATTGCACTTCAAGTACTGGTGAACAATCGGTTAAGCCTTGTGCTTTATTTTGTATTTTTTCTTGTTTTGTTATTTGTTGAGCAAGCTGTTCTGCTTCTTCTTGAGATGTGTTCAGCGTTGAATAAACAGCATACTTACTCGGTCCGCCGCATGTGCGGGCGCCCACTTCAAGTACTTTGCACTGAAAACTTGCGGTGCAGCTGTTATTACTCACCATGTTACTAAGATCATAGTTTAAGTCAGACAAGTTTTTACTTTGCTCATTTGACGTCACAGTACTAGCACAACCACTTAGTAATAAAATGCTGCTAGCAATGCTTAAAATTGATAGTTTAATTGCCGATGGTAAACAACTCATAACGTTATCCTTAAAATGCACTTACCGCTGAACCTTCAAGTTTAACACATTTATTTTCAACACACTGCGTGCTTGGCGTTGTTAAATGCTGACAAATGCTCATCATCCCTTTTTGTGAATTATAGTTACTTTCAAGCTTAGTAATTTTATCGCTAAGGGCTGCTACTTGTTTTTCAGACGCTGATTTTGTTGAATACACAACAAAGCTGCTTGGCCCGCCACACGCGCGACTACCTACGGCACTTATTCTGCATTGAGTGCTTGTATCACATTGCTTGTCTGTAATGAGCGTATTTAATTCGGCTTTAGCTGTTTTTATATCGTCTATTGAAACGCTTTCAGCAATTACATTATTTTTTGTATTTTCTTGTAATTGAGTGTTTTCTTTTAGTTTTTGTAGCTCTTGCTTTGGCGCTTCAGTTTCTGAGGTTATTGTTACTTGCTGCGTTTCAGTTGGCGTTTTATCTAAGCATGCAGTTAAACAAAGTGGTAAAAGTATGGCTAACAATGGGGTACGCATAACAAACCTTGATAGTGATGAAATATTCATCACTATCATACACGGTGCATTTTTTACGGCAATAAAAACTATATTATCAAGTAATTAAAGCCGTAAAAAATATCGTTTATTAAAGTCCCCCCTGCGTTAGTTTGGTGGGATTAAGTAGCTTTTCGAGTTCACTGCGTGGTAAATCGGTTTCTTGTTCGGCTACATCAATAATAGGGCGGGCTTCCTTATAAGCCTGCTTTGCTATTTTTGCTGCTTTTTCATAACCGATCACCGGATTGAGCGCAGTCACTAAAATTGGATTTTTAGCGAGTGCTTTATCTATATTAGGCAGATTTACTTTAAAGCTGGCAATGGCTTTATCGCCCAATGCTTGTGCGCTATTGGCAAGTAATTCTATGCTTTGCAAAATATTATAAGCAATGACTGGCAGCATAACGTTTAGCTCAAAATTACCCGCTTGGCCTGCTACTGTAATGGTCGCGTCGTTACCGATTACTTGTGCGCTTACCATGGCTGCGGCTTCTGGTATTACTGGGTTTACTTTACCTGGCATAATAGACGAGCCCGGTTGAAGTGCTTCTAGCTCAATTTCGCCTAAGCCCGCAAGTGGCCCTGAGTTCATCCAACGTAGGTCGTTCGCTATTTTCATTTGTGCTACAGCGAGTACTTTTAATTGCCCCGAAAGCGCTACTATGGCGTCTTGTGAGCCTATGTTATAAAAAAAGTTACTACTAGGCGTAAATCTAATGCCTACATTGGCACTCAGGTTTTCTGCAAATTTGGCTGCAAACTTAGGGTCTGCATTTATTCCTGTTCCAACAGCTGTACCGCCTTGTGCAAGTTCGCATACACGCTCTAGGCTATGTCTAATTCCTGCTGCGGCATGATTAACTTGTGACTGCCATGCACTTAGTGTTTGATCAAATGTTACAGGCATTGCATCCATTAAATGCGTACGGCCCGTTTTAACTATATGGCCTATCTCAGCTTTTTTCTTTTCTAGGCTTTGCGATAAGTTTTCAAGCGAAGGAAGTAATTCATACACTACATTTATTGCGCTACTGAGTGCGATAGCAGTAGGGACTACATCGTTAGAGCTTTGCCCCATGTTTACATCATCATTAGGGTGAATGCTTTCATTGCCTATCCGGCTAGCAAGCGTTGCAATAACTTCGTTGGCATTCATATTTGAGCTTGTGCCAGAACCTGTTTGAAAAATATCAACGGGAAAATGCTCAACATGTTCACCATCAATAATACTTTGGCAAGCTTGCTCAATTGCATCGGCTTTAGCTTTGCTTAAATGGCCTAGCTCACAGTTACTTTGTGCAGCGGCTTGTTTTATATAAGCCAGTGCAGTTATAAATTGCTTTGGCATAGGTAAGCCACTAATGGCAAAATTATTAACCGCTCGCTGTGTTTGCGCCTGATAGAGCGCATCAGTAGGTACTTGTAGCTCGCCCATGCTGTCTGATTCTGTTCTAAAGTTGCTCATAAGTGTGCTCCTTAAAAAGGGTTGAATTCGTGACTAAGAATACGAGCTTCACGCTCAAGTATTAAAAATTGTGCAGTATTGTTATGCACTTTATAAAACCGTTTTAGTGCTAATAAAGGTTTGTATAACTGCTCTAAACATTGTTTACGAATAGCATTATGTATAAGAGGGTCGCACATTTTGTTCATAATTTCATGGTGTGTGCGTCTAAGATAAAACTCTTGAAGCAAGGGATTACGTTGTTGCTCAAATTTTTTGGCGACGTTAAGGGCGGTTTCTATGTAATCGGCAACGAGCATGGGTGCATGCAGGCCAGGTCTTAAGCAATGACAAGAGAGTTCTTGATGGTAACGATGCTGGGCATAATTTGAAGACATAAAAAACCGACTTAAGTTAACGATAATAGTTATCATTACATTTAATCGGTTTCAGTGTAAACAGTTATTATAAAAATTATTTGCGATACTAATTTGAGTTTTAATTGTAGCCAAGAATAAATATCTGATCTGTTTCATGTTTGGTCATCGCCTGTTGATTATGTTTAGGGTGCGAAAGTAAATCGATTACTGTAGCTCTCATATCAACGGCGTAACTATGATCGTCGGTGGTTTTTTCGGTTATAGCAATGGCCGCGTCTACAGCGGTATAAGGGGGTATATGCATAATTTTATCCTTTGAAATTTAATATAAGTTAAACCCTTTAGTGGGTTAACAATATAAAAGCATATTACGTACCAACCATAATGAACCAGCTCAACCATATGATAGTTATAGTATTTAAAAATTACCTTTTTTTCATCACGACAAAATAAGCTAAATTTGCTTTACTGTTGTGCATTAATCTACAATTTTGGTGCACAGTAATGACAAAGCCATTTTCACAAGCCTGTGAAAACAATAAAACCTCTATTTTAGAGCAATTAAAGGACGTATTAAAAAATACTAAAACAGTACTCGAAGTCGGATCAGGAACCGGCCAACATAGTGTGTTTTTTGCAGAGCAATTACCACATTTACAATGGCATACAAGTGATCGCGCTATAAACCACGAAGGGATTAATTTATGGCACCGCGAAGCTAATTTAACTAATTTACATGCACCACTTGAGCTTGATTTAAATAATGAATGGCCTGTAGATAAGGTTGACGCTATTTATACTGCAAACACATTTCATATTGTAAGTTGGCAATTAGTTGAACGTTTTTTTGATGGTGTTAAACGTCACTTAAATAGCGACGGTATGTTGTGTATTTACGGACCATTTAAGTACCAAGGTGAATTTACCAGCCCAAGTAATGATGACTTTAGTGCCTTTTTAACAGAGCGCGATCCGTTAAGTGGAATAAGAGATTTTGAAGCAGTTGAACAACTAGCTAAGCAAGCAGGGCTTACGCTTATTAGCGATACTGCCATGCCTGCAAATAATCAGTTACTCGTTTTTAAACGGCAGTAATGAGCTACATTGCTCTTTATATATATCAATATGGCCGCGTTCACGCTTTAAGTAGTCGCTTATTGCATTACTAAAGTCGCCATCAACAATATGGTGAGCAGAGTAGGTAAGTACGGGTTCAAATCCGCGTGCTATTTTGTGCTCACCTTGTGCTCCCGAATGAAAGCAGCTGAGTTTATGCTTTATTGCAAACTCAATACCTTGGTAATAGCACAGCTCAAAGTGAAGCGAATCTACTTCCTCACTTGCTCCCCAGTAGCGCCCATAAAGCGTATTCTCACCTACTAAACTAAGTGTTGCAGCAATCACGTTGTCGTCTTTTTTGGCCAGCATAATAACGAGGTTATTAGCCATTAATACATGTAAAAGCGTAAAAAACTCCATATTTAAATAGCCCAAATGACCAGATCGCTTTAAGTAGGTACGCTGATAAAACTCACAAAACAATTGCATTATCTCGGGCGTAATTTGCGTTCCTTGCAGCCATTCAATATCAATATTTTGTTGCGCTATTTTAGCTCGCTCTTTTTTAAGTGACTTACGTTTTCGTGAGTTAAGTATTTGCAAAAAATCGTCAAAGGTTTCAAAATCTTTATTAAACCACTGAAATTGCACACCCACTCTTAGCATGGCATGTTGCTCAGTTAATGATGTTGCTTGGGCTTCGTCGCAAAAATTAACATGCCACCCCGACCACCTTTGATCAGCACTGTGTATATTAAGTTGCTCTGTAATGTACTGATACACCGCATTTGGGTTAGCGTGCTCGATAGCAATACGCTTGCCTTCAATAGGGCTAAAGGGAATGCCAGATAGCCACTTGGGATAATATTCTAAACCGTGTTTTTCGTATGCCTCAGCCCATGCCCAGTCAAATACGTACTCGCCGTATGAATGACTTTTTAAATACCCAGGTGCAAGCGCAATGAGCGTATCATCTTCAAAAATAGCGAGGTGATGGGGCTGCCAACCGCTTTTTTGTGTTACGCATTGGCTTTGCTCAAGGGCATATAAAAAAGCATGTTGAGTAAATGGTTCATCACCAAATAAACGTTGCCACTGCGCCTGATCAATCTCATTAATACTGCTAAACCATTGGTGCGAAAACGTTCCCATGACTACTTACCTTGTAGTTGTTCTAAGCTGTTCTACGTTTTTAATAAACGTACTAATTTGCTTTTTAAGCTCGGTAAAATGAGGATTATAAGTTAAGCGTTGTAAAGCCGGATAGTGTTTTAAGTTGGCGCTTGTACGCTCTCCTAGTTGTGGATTTTTTGTTGTTTTACATGTTTTATACAGGGACTCGTCGTTAATAAAGCTGCCACAATTACGATAGGTTGCGTTAATTCCATAATGTGGATTTTGCGGTGAGTTAACAATAGCAATATGCGACATACCATGAATTTTTTTACACTGAGGCGATGTGCATTGCGGGTTATTTACTGTGTAGTCACTAGCAAAGCCTGGCGGTAAAATATCAGTGCTTCCATAAAGTACTAAAGTATCGAGCGGCTTATATTTTACTGAATTATCTTTGTGTAATGCACTTAATAATTTTAGCGTGGCATGCGTATCTATCGTGGTATCAATATCGCTAAGTACACTAAAAATAGGTAATTTAAGCGCAGAGCGTTTGTTTAAGCTACTTACGCTTGCAAGTGACATAGCATAGTACGACGCGGCAGCTGCATTTAAAGGAAATGATTCATACTTAGCAAAGTCTACATCGGCGTCTTTATCTATCCAATTAACAAAGGGTATGGCATCAATCCACTTTGCTATCCAGCCGTACTTATTATGTGGCTCGGAGCCTGGCGAATAAAGCATAAGCGCTTTAATTTTGGGTGAAACAGTGTGCTTGGTTGCGTAATCAATAAGTAACGCTGCACCGGTAGAGTAACCTGCGAGTATCACCTCATCAAAGTCTTGCACCGAGCGTTTAATACCGTATTTTATTGCCTGTTGCCATTGGCTAACCTCTACATTGAGTAATGCACTTGCGGCGCTTCCATGTCCTGGTAATAAAATAGTACGCACAGTATAGCCTTGTTGATAATACACTTGTGCTAAATCGTGATACGTAAAGGGTGAGTCAGTTAGCCCGTGAATTAGTAGTGCAACTTTATTGCTGTTTGGATGCGTAAGCTCAAAAGGGGCAATAATATCTGCAATAGTAGGGTCAGGTTTTCGCGTACCTTGTGTTACTAATTGCTGGTACGTTTGTGTAATAACAGGGCATGGCATATCTGCACGTGGATTGGTTTTATTTATATGTTTATATGCAAAATCTAAGTAATCGTTAAATGGTAAAAGTGCGTGGTAATTAAAGCGCTGGAGGTTGTGCTCTTTTTCAAAGCGTAATAAGCCTTGTTGCTTACTTTTTGTTATAAATTTAAAGTCGCTCGCCTGCGATATACAGTTTTGAGCGACAGCAATATGCGAAAAAACACTTAAAACAAAACCAAAAGCGACTCTCAAAACTATTCTTAAAATTAAACCACTATTGTTCATTAACTTCTGCATATTGGACAAGACACTCGGTTAGCTTAATAAGTTCAAGCGGTTTTGCAAGGTGCTGGTTAAATCCAACGGCTTGTGCATGTGCTTTATCCTCTGGCATAACGTCGGCAGTTAAAGCAATAATCGGGAGCTCTTGTTCAGTTTTAAACTGGCGGATCAGTGCCGTTGCTCTATAGCCATCCATTACAGGCATTTGGCAATCCATAAGCACTAAGTCAAAATGCTGCTTTTTAACTATATCAACGGCCAGTTCGCCATTTTCTACTATATACGGCACAATTCCTAACGAGCCAAGCATCGCTTTAATAACCATTTGATTTACTGGGTTATCCTCTGCGACCAAAATATCTAGCGAAGTAATATTAGTATTATCAAATGTAATAACATGTTCTTTTTTAGGTTCTGTTGTTTCTAATCGCATTGAAAATGTAAAAGTAGAGCCTTTATTTATTTCACTTTTAAGTGTTATATCAGCCCCCATTAATTGGCTTAACTCTTTCGCTATGGTTAAGCCAAGGCCTGTACCACCAAACTGCCTTGAGGTAGAACTATCCGCTTGGGTAAATGCGTTAAATAATTTTTTATGTTGGCTTGGTTTTATACCTATGCCGGTATCACTAACGGTTATAACTAGCTGTACTTTATTGGCGGCAGTAAACTCTGTTTCTATGTTTAAAGTAACGCTGCCTTGGCTTGTAAATTTAATCGCGTTGCTACATAAATTAAGTAATATTTGCTCAATTCGCATAGGATCACCAATAAACCAGGTATCAACAGGTAGCTTTGAATTAACTTGCCATTTAATACCTTTGTTAACTGCGCTTTGCTCAAACATGTTGTTTATACGTGTTATTAAAGCACCTAAGTCGAATGCAATAGATTCAATAACTAACTTTTGGGATTCTATTTTTGATATATCAAGAATGTCATTAATTAAGTTTAATAAGCTTTTAGATGCTGAGTTTATTTTATCTAAATAGCCAATGAGTGTACTTGCGCTATCGGCCTCTCGAGCAAGTGAAGAAAAACCAATAACGGCGTTTAATGGTGTTCGTATTTCGTGGCTCATATTCGCTAAAAATTGGCTTTTAGCCTGATTAGCTAAATCGGACTGCTTCTTTGCTTGTGCGAGTGAGTGAGTACGCTCTGCAACTTGACGTGTAAGTGCGATTTGTTGCTGATTAAACAGCAGTAAAACCATTAAAATTAAAGAATATACGGCAACTTGAAGTATGAGTAATAATAAAGTTAGTTGACTATTATGTTGTGTTAAAAAGCTTTCTTTAAGGGCTAGTTTTACAATCCATTTTTGCCCTGCAAAGTCCACATCAAACGACATTAAGCGGCTGCCTTTAGCTTGCTGAACATTTTGAGAGTAATTACTGTAAAACGGCGGTGTGTTTGTATCTTCGTATATACCAATGGAAAACATATCAGACTGTTCTTTAGAAATTGCCTGCTCAATAATACTACGCACTAAAAATACACCAGTGGCATAGCCTTTAATTGTTTTTTCATCACTATGCTGGGAGTACACAGGGGCAAATAATAAATAGGCTGGTTTAGGTTGTTTGGTTTGCACCAATTGAATTATTTTAGTTCCTACTGGCATGTACTTTATAGCGGGGTTAAGCAGAGAGCTTTTTCGATCAGGGTTTGAAAATACATTAAAGCCAATAGCTTTTTGATTACCATTAAAAGGAGCTATGTATTTTACTATAACAAGGGGATCGCTAGTTTCAAGAGGTTCGCCAACTACATCAATATCTAAATGATAAATGTTTGATATTTCTTGGGCAAAGACGTCGCGTTGATCTTGAGGTATTTTTGCGTTCCACGATAAGGCGTTAATAAATGCGTGCTGAGTTAGTAACTGGCTAGCATAAGAATAAAAATCTTGCTGGCTTAGCATGGGAGATGACTGTACCTGACTTGCTAGGCTCTGCACTGCAATAATACTACGATTTGTATATCTATAAAGGCTGTTTTCTATAACGTGGACTTCACGTTCAGCAATTTTAATAGTGTTTATACGATTTTCTTGATCGTATAACTGCGTTGTTACCGCGACTGATAAAAATAAAATAGAGCATACTGCAATTGTCGGAAACGCCGATATATTATGTTGATTAGACTTTTGTGGTAATAAAGAAAGTAAAAGCGGAGTCGCAATTAATACTCCTAATGTATCACCAAGCCACCAGTAAGTAACATTCTTCCAATGATTATCAACACTGTAAACCGAGTTGAATTGGCTTAAGGCAAATACGCCAAAGTTAGCCGAAATTAAGCTGACCAATATTGCTATGACAAGGATAAAGTAAATTATATTCTTGCGCTTTTTAAAGCGCAGCGGGTGCCCAAGCCAATACTTTAAAAGAGCTGCGCCGACCATTGCCTGTATAACAACACCAAAGGCGATATACATAGCCTCGTTAAATGAGTTACCGACCAGGACTAGCTCATGAGCAGAACTGTCAAAAATATTAAGGTTAAAGGCAATTGCAGCTACAAATAAAGGCGGGATAAAGCGCCACCACCAAATATAACAACCGACTAGTGCTATGCCGGCAGGTAACCAAATTGGAATTATTTGCGAGTTAAAAGCAAGTTTAGTGAGTGCTATGCCGACTAAAAAATATGCTAAAGCAAACATGATGTAAAAAATAATGGAATGATTTTTAGAGTTAAAATTTTTCACATAAGGTCCAAGCAATTATTATTGTCGTTTTGAAATATCAGTATAGCTAACAGTAAGTTATTTTGGTTATTTTTATAAAGGTAACTGTTTTTTGCTAAATGATTGTTTAAGCACAACTGTTGATTCTATATTTGCGATACAGCTTAAGCCACCTAGTTGATGTTTCACAAACGTTTCGTAGCTCTCAAGATCATGTGCAATGATTTTTAATAAATAATCATAGCTTCCTGATATTACACAACACTCTAATACATGTGGTAATTTTTCTACATGTTGCTCAAATTGCTCTGCAGCACTGACCGAGTTTTGGCTTAATCGTACAAACGCATATACCAATACATTAAGATTAAGTGCTTTGGGATTTATGGCGGCGTGGTAGCCGGTAATAATGTTTTCTTGCTCTAACTTTTTTATACGCCTTAAACAAGGTGTATCCGATAGGTTAATACTGCCAGCTAAATCTGAAACCGACATACGAGCTTGGCTTTGCAGTGCAATGAGTAATTGCTGGTCTTTTTTATCTAACATAGTTGTCGGCTTTTATTAATTATTTTTATATTTGTAGTGATTATTGCTAAGTATTGCAGTTTTTACTAATTTTTTTGGCGTTTTACCCTCATTGAACTCTGTTAGCATTTAACTATAAAAATAATAGAGCACATCAATGAACACACATACCGCTATTTTCGATCACTGGATACGAACAGAGTTTGTCACTTTAAATAGTGAATTAGAGCAGCTTTATTGGCAGCAAACCGATAAAGCAAATGTAGAAGGAATAGGTGAGGCCTTAAAGCAACAATTAGAAAAAGAAGGCAACGCATTAATTAGTAATTTATTAGCCGAGGGAAACACAGATCAAGGCTTTGATAGCGCTTTTGACTTACTCGGTAACGTAGGATTATTTATGGCAGCGTGTAGGCGCCATGAAATTACTGAGCCAAGCAGAGAAACCACTTCACCGCTAATTGAAGCCTCAGCGCTTGCTATGCATATAGGCGCATCCATTGGCGTAACCCCTCGTTTTGCTACCGCCCACTTAACTACTCATAACAAAGCACTTAACGGTATTTATAAACGATTTACTAATTTACCTGATGAAAAGCTGTTTCTTGATTATAACACTCAAGGTATTTTGGCCTACAAACGGGCAAGTGATGCTTTATTAAAAATATTGCCGTTAGGTATTTCACATCCCTTGTGTGGTGAGTTATTAAAAGTAGCTAAACAAGCGCTTATAGATGTAATTGAGTCAAACAATGCACTTTATTCTGAGCTCGATACAGATCGCTTTTTTAACTGCGTTCGCCCTTATTATAAACCGTACCGTGTAGGTAAAGAGGTTTACAGAGGGGCAAATGCTGGTGACTTTGCAGGTATTAACGTGATTGATATGCTGTTAGGGCTGTGTAGTGCAAACGAGCCTAGTTACTCGCAAATGCTGGTGGATAAGTTTTTATATATGATGCCAGAGGATCAACAAATCCTGCGAGAAGCCATGCGTATGCAAAGCTTTATGGATGACTTTTTACAAGCAGAGCAATATAAAAGTACAGATTGGTTTAAAAGCCACGCAACGTTATTTATCCAAGTGTGTAAATTACATGGCGACACCGCAGTCGGTCATCATAATCAACTGGTTGAAAAGTTTATTGCTCAGCCCTCAAAAAATATGCAACAGCAGTATATGAGCAAGGTAACAGCAAGTGGTCCGCCGCTTCATGTGTTACTTGATTCGCTCGAAAAATTAAGAGATAGGCGAGCCAGTGCCAAACGCGACGATATAAAAACACGTTTTGACGATCTAAACACACTTAAAGAATGGGTTAAATAGCATGCTTAAAAATGACTTTTGTATAGCCGATGGCTGTTATCTATTAAACCACTCGGTAGGGCGTCCTCTTAAAAATACACAGCAATATTTAGCACAGCACTACTTTTTACCGTGGGAGAGCTCAAATAAAGAACCTTGGCAACAATGGCTGCCCGCAGTTGAGCAATTTACTACCGCGCTTGGTAAGTTATTTAATGCGCCTAGTTCGCAGTTTTGTCCTCAGGCTAATTTATCAAGTGGCTTAACAAAGTTGCTTATGTCGTACCCTCGATTACAGCAAAAAAATTGTAAAGTGCTTATGGCGCAAAGTGATTTTCCGAGCATGGGTTTTGCAATGCAAAAAGCGTTGCCAAAGTGCGCGCAAATCATATTTATACCTGAGCACGAAAACCTAACTGATATTAGTGTTTGGCAGCGTTATATAACTTGTGATATCGATTTAGTTTTTATAAGTCATGTGTATTCAAATACAGGTGTACAGGCGCCTGTGTACGATATTGTAGCTATAAGTAAATTAACCAATAGTTTATCAATAGTTGATGTTGCTCAGTCAGCGGGGGTTATACCGCTTGATTTAAGCGTGCTCGATGCGGACTTTATGATTGGCTCGAGCGTTAAATGGTTATGTGGAGGCCCAGGTGCAGCTTATTTATGGGTTAACAAAAATCAAATAGAGTATTGTGAGCCTAAAGATGTGGGTTGGTTTTCACATCAAAATCCATTTGAGTTCGATATTAATAATTTTGAATATAACAGCAGTGCGCTTAAGTTTTGGGGTGGAACCCCTTCTGTAGCGCCTTATATTATTGCCGCAAATAGTATTACCTACTTTGCAGAGCTAACAGCTCACAAGGTAAGGGTGCATAACTTAGCGATGCTTACGCTTATTCATGAGCAACTAAGCGAATATGTTGCATCACCTATGAGTGGTGATAAATGCAGCGGGACTGCTATTTTGTTTTTTAACAAGCAACAAGACCATGTACTTACAGAGCTTAATAAAGCGAAAGTCAGTGTAGATGCTCGCAAATTTGGAATACGGGTATCGCCACATGTTTATAATACTCAAGAAGACGTTGCGCAGTTTATTTCTATAGTAAAACGAGTGCTTAAGGGTTTTGGCTAAGCTGCTGCTTTCTTTGCTTTAATGACTCTATTTTTTGCTGCGTCTGACTAATTGATGCGTCGTAGGCTTGTTTTAATGAATTTGTTTTAGTTGCGATAGCATCAGCAATAGACGAAGCGCCTAAACGATTGGCCTTATCTTGGGTCATATAATCTATTTGTTGTTTTTTAGCTGCGTATTCTTTTTGGCTTTGTTCAATAGATAGCTCAAGGCGCTTTATTTCACGCTCTATTTGCTGAACCTCTAAGTAGTCATCAACAGAGGTATCGGTTATACCTTTACCGGGCGTAGAGCTTTTATATGCTTCAATTACATTTATATCTTTTAGAGTAATAACTTGTGCATCTTTAGCGCAAGGCGTTTGGCTAAAAGTAGGAACGCCCTTAATTACACACTTATACACTGTTGTATTTTGTGCCAAGGTAAAAAATGGTGCTGCCGCGCAAAATGATAGCAATATGAACCGGATCATAGCTAAACCTAAAAGTGGCTAAAGTTGTGTTAATAATGCCCTAAGTTATTACTAGGCACAATTTGTTTAATTTTTATAAAATTTAGGCACAAAAAAACCACAATTAAGTGGTTTAAATTAAGTATGGTCCAGAGGGGGGTAGACTTGCTTACATCCATGTAATCAATCGCTACGCGACGCTTGCAGCGGCCTAAAATGTTCCAGACATTTTGTCGAACCCTGTTGAGGGTTCTCACCCTCCCAATTTAGTATCGGTGTTAAATTTTGGGCACAAAAAAACCACAATTAAGTGGTTTATATTAAGTATGGTCCAGAGGAAGGGATAGACTTGCTTACATCCATGTAATCAATCGCTGCGCGACGCTTGCAGCGGCCTAAAATGTTCCAGACATTTTGTCGAACCCTGTCGAGGGTTCTCACCCTCCCAATTTAGTATCGGTGTTAAATTTTAGGCACAAAAAAACCACAATTAAGTGGTTTAAATTAAGTATGGTGGAGAGGGAGGGATTCGAACCCTCGATAGAGCTACAAACTCTATACTCCCTTAGCAGGGGAGCTCCTTCGGCCACTCGGACACCTCTCCAACGCATAACCGGTTGTATTGATGGAGTAAAAAAAGCCACCAATTAAAATATGGTGGAGAGATAGGGATTTGAACCCTAGATGGGCTATAAACCCATGCCGGTTTTCAAGACCGGTGCATTCGACCACTCTGCCATCTCTCCGTGACGCAGAATAATACTTAGGTGATACCGCTGTGTAAATAGCAAAATGACTGTTTGCCTAAAAAATATACGTAAATGAGGTTTTTTTTGTAAATAAGGGGAAATTAAGGCAATTTTTAATAAAATAAATAGGTTGCAGCAAACAATGGGAGCTAAATAAGTGACTTCATTTAGTGGTTGAGTGTTCGCTGCACCGAAAAATAATCATGGTTGGGTGATTATTTATATTGAGCTGCACCGCTAAGTGCTAGTCTTTTACCAATCGTGTTAAGTTTAGCTAACATTCTTGCTTTACGATTAGTTGGTTTAACGGCTACTTGCGCTGCTGCTGTTTGATTTAATGTATTAATTGGTTTCATTATTTTGCTCCGGTTGTATCTGTTGAAATCGCGTGTATTTTGCACGTTGTTTGATTAAAAATACAACGACAAAAATTGAGCCTGAGGGATTAGTTAAACTAATCTGAATTAATTTTATTAATGTGCAATTCAGTAAGTTGTATTACTGTTTTTGCATAGGTATTTAGATGGCAGTTGGTTTAAACCCCTTTACTGTTGGGTTTTTTCTTTTTTAATTTATTTTTATGCATTTTATATAGTGTTTTTTGATTATTTATTCAGATTAAAAAAATTTAATTAAAAGTTTGTTATCTCACTCTAAAATACATTGCTGGAAACAAAAGCTTGTCACTACTAATAATTATTAAACCAAGTATCAAAAAACAGAGCCAAAAATCATTGGCATGGCTTAAAAAAACCTGTAAAAAACGCAGCTTTTCTTATTGTATATTCAGTACTACGGGAAGCTTTGACGATGACTGCGCTCAAATAAGGTTGTTACTGAGTAAATTTCCCAAAGTAGTTGCACTAGGTGGCGATGGGACATTGAACTTGGCGGTTAATGCGCTAATAGGGAGCAGCTGTTCGTTAGCATTATTACCTTGCGGTACAGGTAACGATTTCTCCAGAGGGTTTAATTGCAAAGAAGATGATTGGCGAAAGGCATTATTTAATACACTGACAGCCATTGATATAGGAAAAATTAATAGCCGCTATTTTATTAATATTGCAGGGGTAGGATTTGATGCTCATGTTATTAAAACAATTAACGAGAAAGCTAATTTTTCATCTTTTGACTACAGTTGGACGAGTATTAAAGAGCTATTTTATTATCAAGCTCAGCAGTTACAAGGTACGTTTAATAACGATGCTCGGCAGTATCAAAATTTAATTACTGTATTTGCTAATCATAAGTACTTTGGTGGCGGGCTAAAAATAGCGCCAAAAGCAGATTTAATTGATGGTCAGCTTGAGTGTTATCAAATGCGATCGGGTGGGCTTTTTTATAATGTAATAAGCTTTATTAAGTTATTTTTTAAGCGTCATGAGTATATAAAAAACCTTACCTATAGTCGTTTAAATACAGCTTCTATAAATACTGAAGGGCTATTGATTGAAGCAGATGGTGAGCTGATAGGTAAAACTCCTGCAGTTGTTAGTGTGCATGGACAGGCCTTACTTTTTCATATGCCAATAAAAAAGCGCCTACAGTAAAGTAGGCGCTTTTGCGTTAGTTGCGTTAATAACGCGTCTAACTGGGGACGGAGCCACTTTTAGCTATTGCTCTATTAGCTAAAAAGGCGTTAATTCGTTTTGTTGGGGTAAGCACAATGGCGTTACCTAATAGCACTAAGCTAAACCCTGCAAAGGTATTTGCGTGCCATTCAAAGCCTTCAAAAAAGCTACTCAGTGTTACTGCCACTAATGGGAATAAAACAATAACGTAGCTGGCTTTTTCAGGGCCTATATTTTTTAGTAGTGCAAAGTAGCAACCAAAAGCGATTACGGTGCCAAATATTGATAAGTAGAGTAATGATAACCAGTAACTCGGTGGCGCGTTTACACTAAATTGCACGCCATTCATTAATACATATAGCGCTAAGCCTACGGCGCTATATAACATGCCCCATGCATTACCTTGTAATACACCAATTTGCTTACGAGAATTTCGAACGCTTACCATATTACCTAATGAAGCCACAAAGGTACCGCCAAGAGCAAGTAGTAACCCGACCAATGCACCATTACTTAAGTCGAACTGCTGTAACTGCGGCCAAAACAGACACGTAATACCTAATACAGCAAGAACAGCCCCTGTATAAATTCGCTTTGAGATTGGTTTACCAAAAAATAATCGAGTGTTAACTATGTTCATAACCAGCAGCATCGAAAAGGCAATGGAGCTCATGGCTGAGGTTAGGTAATTTTGTGCCCAGTAAAGCATTAAGTAATTTGAACCAAAGTTAAACAGAGCTAATAAAGCAAAAAAGCCATGATCGACTAATGAGAAACGCATGTCGGGTTTTTTGTACGCTACATACAACCACATTAAAAGCGCTGCAATAGCAAAGCGATAAAATAACGATAACTCGACTGCAATATCGCCTAGTTGAAATTCTATGGCTAACCAAGTAGAACCCCAAATTAAAACGGTTGTAATGTATAGCGCTGCACTTTTCATGGTTAGTCCTCAAAGCCCGATTGAATGGCTATTTTAAGACCTATCTGTATACTTACCATATACAGAAAAGTAAAAATGTAACCTATACAGATTTGGTGTGTGATGATAAGACAAAAAAATAGCCAAGGGCACGATTTTTTATATCAACAAGTTATTCAGTTAATTAGGGATATGAGTGCTCAACAAGTTTTACTCCCCGGCGAAAAACTACCATCACTACGTAAAATGGCAGATAACTTAAATATAAGTATTCCCACTGTAAAACAAGCGTATCAAGCACTTGAGGATCAAGGGCTAGTAGAGGCACGCGAAAAATCAGGTTACTTTTTAAAAGCTGTTAACGCCGCGCATAACTTACCTAAGCGAGTTAAATTAAGTCGCGAGCCTGTTGTGGTAAATAAACAAGCCTTAATAGAGCAGGTATACAGCGCCATTCATCAAGCTAACGTAGTCCCTTTTGGTATCGCTAATCCTATAGCCGCTGCACCTACCGATAAAGCACTGGCCAGAAATATGCGCCGAGTAATGACAATTGCCGGTAGTAAAGCCATTAACTATGGGCCAACAGATGGATTTGTGCCGCTGAAAAAGCAACTAGTGCATCGCTATCTAGATTTTGGCATTGGTATTGATATGGACGAGCTTGTGATCACCAATGGTGCACAAGAAGCCATGGCTATTGCACTTAAGTGTGTGACAAAGCCAGGCGATGTAGTTGCCATTGAGACGCCTTGTTATCACGGGATTATAGAGCTAATAGAGAGCTTAGGCCTCAAAGCGCTCGAAATACCACTGTGTCCAGATAACGGCATTTGGCTAAACGATTTAGAACGTGCTTTAAACGAGCATGATATAAAAGCGTGTTTATTCTCGACAGCAATTAGCAACCCTGTAGGCAGCTTTATGCCAGATAAAAACAGGCAGCAGCTGGTGGAGCTACTTGAAAGTCATGACGTAGTGCTTATTGAAGATGACGTATACGGTGATTTATATTTTACGGCAAAACGAGGCACACCTGCTTTAGCGTACTCTAAAAAAGGATTAGTGATTAGTTGCTCATCTTTTTCTAAAACGGCAGCGCCGAGCTATCGTGTAGGTTGGTTAGTTGCGGGTAAATTTGCACCGCAAGCACGAAGATATAAACGTGCACTAAGTTGCTCCGCTTCGTTAATAAACCAATGGGCGTTATCAGAATTTATTGCCAGCGGCGAGTACGACCGTAACTTAAAGATACTCAGGCAGCGCCTGCGCGATAACAAAGAGCGTATGCGATGGTGCTTACAGCAAGCGATGCCAAAAAATACACGTATAAGCGATCCAAAAGGGGGTTGCGTTATGTGGCTAGATTTAGGAGGCGAATACGATAGTCAAAAATTATTTTTACTTGCTCTTGAAGTTGGTATTAGTATTACCCCTGGGCTTATTTTTTCAGCCTCTAATAAGTATAAAAGTTGCGTAAGGTTAAGTTACGGTGTGCCGTGGAACGCGCAAATTGAGCAAGCAATAGTTACATTGGGTAAACTCACTTTATTAGCTAAAAAGTAATACCAATCTGCTTATATATGGGGTCTATTTAACGTTAAGAAAATTACGCTAGAACTAGGCAAAAGTTTTTGTATCTAGTTGTTCTAAATAAAAAATTTTTAACGAAGTTATAGTGCAATTTAATTCGTTAAACTGATCAAAGATTTATGCAGGTTGGTATAAGTCAACGAAATACAAAAAAGCAGCATTTAAGTAAACTTAAGTGCTGCCAAAGGGATGTTAAATAATGTTTGCTGTACTAATTTTGTTTAAAGCTAAATAACTGGTAACCTTTAAGCTCTGGCACTTGCATTACTAATTGCTCTTCTTGTTTTGCAATATCAGCAAAGTTTCCACATAAAGAGTTGGCACGTTCTTCAATTGCGCTTGCATGTAGCTCTACTTTTTCTTCTATTTGTGCACCCATATTTTCCATACGTTGTTCAAAAGCATCCATATCACCGCCTGAACCAAGTAACTCAGAACCTAAAGCTACTAAAATACTGCCCATTGATTGCATCACTGCTGATTCAACCGCAGTTTCTATCTGCTGCTCAAATTGTTGTTCAAAGTTTTCGCCAAATTGATTAAAACTTTGTTGGCCCATCACAAATGTACCTTGCTGGTAAAATGTGTTTTCTACTTCGATTTTAATGTCATCCATAAGCTCAGACATATTATCAAGACCGTCAATATTAAATGCATTGGCTACCTCTTCTAATGCTACTCCGGCAATTTTAACACCCTCAAGCGCTATATTAGCTACTTCAGGTAATTGTGTGCGTAAACTATCAGAGTACTTGGTTAGCGCTTCGCGCTGCGAATTATTTAGTGCTACAAATTCGCCATTTACAGTTAAGTCACCATGGGTATTAAACTGCATGGTTCTATTGTTGACGGTAAAAATCTCCAATTCGTTTGGCTTAATGCGCACATCATTTTTAAATTCGACGTTACATTCATCATTACTAAATGAAATTGCAGAATCGTTATCGTTATGAGCCATAGCGGCTGGCGTACAAATTAATGCGCTAACTAATAGTAATTTTTTCATGTTTGTTCTCTACTTTTTGTTGATGACGATTAACTAATAACAAGTTTGGTGCCAGTTTTATTTTTTAATATAAAACATATGGTTAACTGTTTTTGTTTGTTTTTTAGTAAATGAAACTAATTAATAAATAACTATTTTTTAGTCAAATTGGCTAACTAATAAAAATTAATAAATTTTATTTATCGATACGATAAAAAACTCTCACTTTCCTCAATTCAAATTTAGCGCTATTTATTCACATTACTGACATAAAGACTATTTACAGTAGTCACGTGGCTTTATTTTGATGTTAATTTGCACAGCATTTTGACGTTAAACATTTTAATTTTACCGACTATTGCGATAATAAAATCCTTGGTTGGTCTCAAACACTTTATGGAGTGGGTTGTGGGTAAGACATTTAGTTACGATGCGCTAGATGACGATTTTGTTGAAGACGAGTACGAAATGCTCGGCCGTAATCAACACGATAAGAACAAGCAAAAGGTTAAAAAGAAGTTGGAAGACTACCTTGAGCAAAAACGCTTGCGTAAAAATCTAGGCGAAGATGATTTAAGCGATTACACCGATTAAATTTCACTAGTATAAATAAAATACCAATTAATATTGAGAGTTTAAATGTGCAGTTATGCGTATGTTTAAGTTTCAGTAGTATTGGCAATAAAGAGGCCTTGCGCCTCTTTATTACTTTTTAAAGCGCACCTTTAGTATGTGCCAAAGCTTTTTGAATTGTAAGTTCTAGCTTTTCGGGTTTAGTGAAAGGTGCATAACGTTTAATTGGCGTGCCATCTGCAGCAATTAAAAATTTAGTAAAATTCCACTTTATTTTACGTGTTAAAAAACCAGGTAAAGCCGATTTTAAAAAACGAAAGACTGGGTGAGCATGCTTACCGTTTACATCTACTTTGGCTGCCATTAAAAAACTCACACCAAAATTAATTAAACACCCTTGCTCTATTTGTGTAGCGTCGCCGGGTTCTTGCTGACCAAATTGATTACACGGAAACCCTAAAATAACTAAACCTTGGCTGGCATATTTATTATGCAAAGCTTGAAGCGACTCGTATTGGTAGGTAAATCCACATTTACTTGCGGTATTAACAATAAGCACAACCTTATCTTCAAAATCACTAAAGTTAATAGGTTGACCCTGCAAGCTTGTTGCGCTTAATTGATGAAATTTGTGCATATTGGCGTCTTTTTTATTATTGTTATTGGTATTTTAACCTGAGTGCAGTATTTCATAAAGTACAAAGAGTGCTCTAATTTAATATTAAAAATAGCCCCATACCGGCAAGTGTTGTGTAATAAATATTATGTGTTTTATAGGCAACAATGATGGCGACTATTGCTGCGCTTAAATAAGGGTTTTGCCAGTTTAAGTTAATGCCATCTTCATTCAAAAACACGATAGGCACCCAAATTGCTGTAAGCACCGCAGGTGCGCTAAAGCTTAAAAATTGCTGCATTTTAGGACCTACTTTAAACGGTAAAGCGCGGTGTAAAA
The DNA here is from genome assembly GCF_000498015.1 of Pseudoalteromonas sp. TAE79. Taxonomy (NCBI): domain Bacteria; kingdom Pseudomonadati; phylum Pseudomonadota; class Gammaproteobacteria; order Alteromonadales; family Pseudoalteromonadaceae; genus Pseudoalteromonas; species Pseudoalteromonas sp. TAE79. The sequence goes on along the minus strand of NZ_AUTL01000125.1, from coordinate 9,426 downwards.
ATAAATAACGCGTAAAAAATGTAATGCACGCCATGAGTAAAATAGTTGTCATCATAGCGTTGCCTCCTTTTTAGCTGTTAGCCTTGCTGTGCTGTAACCTGCGGCCATTGCCAGCAGCGCTGAGCAAACAAGCCATAACTCAAATCCTGTACTTTTTAAAAGCGTTGCGCTAACGCCTGCTACAAGTACCGTAACGAGTGAGGCTAAATTTTTGATTCCCGGAATAACCAACGCGATAAACGTGGCAGCAATCGCAAAGTCGAGCCCTAAATTAGTTAAGTCGGGCAGCATTGTGCCCGCTACAATGCCAATTAATGTCCAAATATTCCATGCAATATAAAAGCTAAAACCAGCGCTTAATGCGTATATTAAACGTGTTTTTGTTCTATATGCTTTTCGATGATGAGAAAACGCAAACAGCTCGTCGGTTAAAACAAAGCTCACCGGTAAGCGCCAACGCATAGGTTGATCAATCACCTTATGACGCACAGCTAAACCGTATAAAAAGTGCCGAGAGCTAATAATAAATGTTGTGAATAAAATTGTGAGCAATGGTGTGTTGCCCGCCATAAGTTCAATCGCAACAAGCTGTGCAGAGCCTGCAAATACTAATAACGACATTGCTTGGGTTTCAAAGGCGCTAAAACCATTTTGAATCGCTAAAGAGCCGCATAAAATACCCCAAGGAACAACGGCTAAACACAGTGGTAGCATATCTAAAAAGCCTTTTAAAATAGCTTTTTTAACTGGTTGCATGATATTTACTCTCACGGCTTGTAGAATGGCTCATAATGATACCTTAATATTATGATGTTAAAGTAGTTAACAAATTAAATAATACTGTTTTTTTAAGGATAGGCACAATGACGACGTTAAAAGTGTGGGATGGGTTTATTAGATGCTTTCATTGGTTTTTGGTTGTAAGTATTGCAGTGCTTTATTTTAGTATTGAAGAGGGTATGATTGAGCTTCACTTTGTTGCAGGTTTTTTTACTTTAGCACTTATAGTAACACGTTTAATATGGGGTGTTATTGGTAGTAAAACCGCGAGATTAAGTGGGTTACTGCACTCTCCTAGTGCTATTTTAAAGGCGCTAAAAACACCAAGCGACTCGTTAGGCCATTCGGCACCCGGTAGCTGTATGGTGATAGTGTTTTTTATATTAATTATAACGCAACTTGCAAGTGGCTTAATGAGCAGTGATGGCATTTTAACTGATGGCCCGCTTGCTCAATATGTGTCTAGCGATACGATTGATTTTGCCAATTGGCTACATGAGCTGAATTTTGACATTTTACTCTATGCTATTGGCTTGCATGTATTAGCTATTATTGTTTATAGAATAAAAGGCAAACCGCTAGTTAAGGCGATGATCACAGGCTCAAAAGAGTTAAAAGCGGATGACTCTGAGGCTAAAGTAACTAAAGCGTCTTGGCCTGCGTGGTTAATATTTATATCTTTATTGGTGTTGCTGGTATTTACGTGGGCGAAAGAGCCTTTAACTTATTTGTTTAGTTAACAATACATTAAACCAACCTTAAAGGGTTGGTTTTTGTTTTTGGTTACATTCTTTTGTTTGATTGTTATGCGGGGTCGAATTATAATCGCCGCATTGCTGGCAAACTAGCCGAAAGGTTAGGACGCAAAGTTTCCGGTCTAAGGCTTTTTAAAAGCTATGGTAGCGGGACTACTGCATAACGTGTTGTTATGTATCACTTGCCCTCAGTGTATTTTTTGTGTATCCATAGTGTATGGATAAGATTTTGTAACTCTTAAGGTGTTGCCGTGTTTATGCATACGTCGTTGGCCTGTGGAAAGTGGTCAACAATAGGTTGCTTAAATCATCATACCCAATTATTTATTGGTGATGTGGTGAGTGTAATCTTTTACGACATGCAAGGAGAGCTGGTTAGTTTATCATTTGATTACAAGATCACCTCGCTTGAGCAAGGTGAGCCTCACGCATGGCCACGTTTAGTTGCCGAGCATATTAATGTGCATGTTCCTCTGGTTAGCGCAGGTAAAATGACCGAACAGGGTTTAATTGTAGCCTATAGAAATAATGAAATTTTTGCTTTGCAAAGCAGTGGTATATGTAAAGCACACATCGACTTTCATTGTATTGCAAAATGCGATGAGCGTGTTGTTAAGAACCTTGATACTTATGATTACGTGTACCCTGAAAATTGTGAAAACTATAATGCGGGTACAAAGGTATTGCAGCCAAAAACTGGGCATGTATATCAATGCAGGCCTTGGCCATTTAATGAGTTTTGCCGCACGAATGACGATAATAAGTCTATGTTCGAACCTGGTGTAGGGCAAAGCTGGGCTATGGCATGGCAGCAAATATAAAGCTTAAATTATCTTCCCAAAGGTATAGCGGTTTTAGTAATGAAGCGTTTACCGTTTTAGCCCATCCAACTATTGGGTGGGCTTTTTTATTTTTATGATAAACTGCAAATCACATTATTTTTTTAATTGGTTTTGTTGTGTCTCGTCCTGTCTACTCTTTAAGTTTATTACCTAATTTCCCGATTGCTAAACAGCAAGCCCATACATTAAGTACTCATAATAAGATACGTACCGATAATTACTATTGGATGCGTGATGACGATCGCCAGGATGAGCAAGTACTTGCGCATTTACATGCTGAAAATGCGTACTGCGATGAACAGTTAGCTGCTATGAAGCCACTACAAAATACACTTTTTGAAGAGTTAAAAGCACGGATTGTAAAAGATGATAATTCGGTACCCGTTAAAGATGGGAAATACTGGTATCACTCAGAAGTTCGTGGTGATGATGAATACTCGCGTCACTATAGAAGTACGAGTATAAAGGCCGATAATAAAGAGCTTTTACTCGATGTGAATGTCTTAGCTGAAGGATTTGAGTTTTTTGAGCTGGGCGAAGTCGCACTAAGTCCATGCGAGCAGCTTATGGCTTACTCTGAAGATACTGAAGGTCGTCGTATTTATAATGTTCGCTTTAAAAGCTTAGCGACCGGTGAAATGCTACCTGATGTACTTGAAAATACAGAAGGACAAGTTGTTTGGGCTAACGACAATAAAACTGTTTTTTATGTAAAAAAAGATTTAAAAACGCTATTAGGGTACCAAGTATTTAGGCATGAGCTTGGCTGCGAGCAAAGCCAAGACGTAATGGTCTACGAAGAGCAAGACAGCAGCTTTTTTATGGGACTTGGTAAAAGCCGCGATGAAAGCTTAATTATTATTGATTTAGCATCGACAGAGACCAATGATACATGGGTGCTTGATGCTAATAAGCCCACTGGCGAATTTAAAGCATTAATGCCGCGTGAAGATGGCCACGAGTTTGACGTAGATAAGCTAGGTGACACATTTTATATTGTGACTAACTGGCAAGCTAAAAACTTTAGATTAATGACGGCAACAAACGAAACAATTGCTGATAAAACACAATGGGTTGAGCATACAGCTCACAGAGAGAATGTACTGCTTGAAGGTGTAGAGTTATTTAATGACTTTTTAGTATTGAGTGAACGCGAGCAAGGGCAAGCTCGATTTGTAGTTGTTAATAGGCAAGGGGATCGTATGGCACTTGAGTTTGCCGATCCTTGTTATTATGCTGCAATAGCAATGAACCCAGAGCCAGACACAGGCACTGCGCGTATTTATTACTCAAGTTTAACAACACCAGGTTCTTTATATGATGTTGATTTAGCAACTGGCGAAAAAACACTACTTAAACAGCAAAAAGTACTCGGTAGTTTTAATGCCGATGACTATCAGTCTGAGCGATTAATGGTAACTGCTCGCGACGGAGTTAAAGTACCCGTATCAGTTGTTTATCGAAAAGACAGCTTTAAAAAAGATGGCTCAAATCCGTTATTTCAATACGGTTATGGTGCGTATGGCTATACGATTGATCCAAGTTTTTCAAGTTCATCGCTGAGCTTGCTCGATCGTGGTTTTGTTTATGTAATAGCACATGTTCGAGGCTCTGAAATGCTAGGTCGTCAGTGGTACGAACAAGGTAAAAAAGAGCATAAACAAAATAGCTTTAGTGACTTTACTGATGTGACAAAAGCGCTTGTTGCACAAGGCTATTGTGATAGCAGCAAGGTGTTTGCCTCAGGCGGCAGTGCTGGTGGTTTATTAATGGGGGCGGTTGTAAACCAAGCACCAGAGTTATATTGCGGTGTTGGCTGTCATGTACCATTTTTAGACGTATTAACCACGATGCTTGATGAAAGTATTCCGCTCACAACAAATGAATACGATGAATGGGGTAATCCAAATGAGCCTCAGTTTTATGATGTAATTGAAGCTTACTCGCCGTATGACAATATTCGCGCCCAAAACTATCCGAACATACTCGTTACTACCGGTCTTCATGACTCACAAGTGCAGTATTGGGAGCCTATGAAGTGGGTTGCAAAAATGCGTGAACTTAAGACTGATAGTAATATTTTAGTATTTAAAACCGATATGGATGCAGGGCACGGTGGTGCATCAGGTCGCTTTAAAAGTTTAGAGGAAAAAGCACTCGAAATGGCCTTTTTTATTGCTTTATTAAATTAACTGCAAAATCGGAAAATTGTATTATCCTATATAGAAGTTGATATATGTAAGGCGATTTATGTTTGGTGCACATGGTGAATTTCAAATTTGTTCACAGCCCCCTCAGATGTATTTAGAATTGAAAGGGAGCTTTAATAATGAAGGCATTACGCTGTTAACTAATGGAGTTGTTCAGGAGTTGAGCACTCACCCTGAAAATACGATTAAGTTTGTGGTTGTTAATTTAAAAGAGTTTGAGCTGTTAACTTTGGATGGCCTCGATTCATTAGAGGCCTATTTTGCCGGTGTAAAAGAACGTGGCTATCAACGAGTTGACTATATAAACATTAATATCATAGCTAAAAATATGTTTGAAAAAGTATGGAAAAATAGCGATGTAGAAGTTAATTTTTATAAAGATACCGAAAGCTATTTATTAGTGCACCCAAATGACAGTTATATAAAACAGAACTGGTAATTAATATGAGTATTATAAACCGCTATTGAAGAGGGCTTATAATACTCTCTAAATAACCTTTATAGCGCCGTGAAAGGTTTAAACACATATCGTTTTTCAGCCTTACTCTATAATCGCCACTGTCAGTAGGCATCAGTTCGCAAATAGCTTGTCTTCTTACCAGCGTTGAGCGATGAATGCGAACAAACCCTTCTGGTTCTAGTTGTTGTTCAATATTTTTCATGGTTTCGCGATGTAGTACCGGCGTATTACCTTGGGTAAAATGCAGCTCTACATAGTTGCCCGCGCCATTTATCCAAATAATATCATTGATATCAATTAGCCTTACCTTACCGACATCTTTAACCACAATGTGTGATGATGGCTTTTCAGCTTGTGTGCTTTGCTGGTATTTGCGTTCGGCCGCACTTGCAATCGGGCAAAGGTGAATCAGCTTATCAAAGCACTTATCAATACGTGATGCAGTTGAATCTAATATTAAAAAATCAACAGCGCCAACTTCAAAGGCAAAACTCGCAAAATGTCCCGATTGGGCAATAATGACTAACTTCAGCTTTTTAGCAAGCTCTGTTAAATGCACTATTTGCATAGGGTCAGCTAGGTTGGTTAGTTCGTAAAACAGTACATTGTATTGATCAGTGTCTATTTGATCTAATCTATTTGTTTGAAGAAAAGATTGAGATTCAAAGTGCCGGTGATCTTGCACGCGCTTTGTTAAAAATGTTGCAAACTTAGTGTTACTAACAAAAGTTAATGCATGAAAAGAAGCGATCATTATTTTATATCTCTTGCTGTATATAATAATAAAGACCGTGCTTAGCGGAAAAACTGTTATGAAAAGTACAATATATTTATAAAATAATTGTGACGTACTAATTCATCCCATAAAACCAGCTATTCGTACCAAAGACTACGCCTCATAAATAATGCCCGTAGAGTGTTTAAATAAATCCCCTTACTGTAATCCGCGAAGTAACCATTTAGTTACAAAAATAACAATTCAGGGGAATTATATGACATTAACTAACAAAGGTAGCGCGCGATTATTTAAAAAATCGTCGTTAACAGTTGCGCTAAGCAGCGCGATACTTGCAAGCTTTTCATTTCAAGGTGTGGCTGCAGAAGATGACGAAATAACTAAAATAGAACGCGTACAAGTTACAGGTTCTCGAATTCGTTCAGCTGAGGCAATGTCATCTGCTCCTATTCAAGTTGTAGATAGTGCTGCTATTGATGCATCAGGGTCGTTAAATATTCAAGACTTATTATTAGAGAACCCTGCATTTGGTACACCAGCTATTAGCCGAACTAACTCAAACTTTAATACCGCAAGTGCGGGTGTTGCTACTGTTGATTTACGTAATTTAGGCTCTAACCGCACATTGGTTTTAGTGAATGGTCGTCGTTATGTATCAGGTGTACCAGGTAGCTCTGCTGTCGATTTAAATACTATTCCGAGTCAATTCATCGAACGTGTTGAAATTATGACAGGTGGTGCTTCATCTGTTTATGGTTCTGACGCTGTTGCTGGTGTAGTTAACTTTGTACTAAAAGATGATTTTGAAGGTATTGAATTCGAAGGCCAATATGGTGAATCAAGCGAAGGCGATGATGAATCACGCCAATTTAACTTTACCTCAGGCTTATCAAGCTCAGATGGTAAAGGGCACGCGATGTTCCATCTTGGGTATTCTGATCAAGGTGCTGTTTTTTCACGTGACCGTGACCGCTCGGCAGTAGACCAATTTTCAGGTATCTTCTTTGAAGATGATCCAGTAGCAAACCCGGGCTCTGTATTTGATGCTGTAAGCCCATTTTTATCTTCATTTCCGCCACAGGGTCGCTTTAGCGCTGGGGATGAAACATTTACGTTTAATGATGCAAACACCCTACAAAACTCGTTTAGTACTAACGGTGGCGATGGCGTAGCTGCAAATGGTTTTAACCGAAGTGGCGTACGTACGATAGCGATACCTACAGAACGTTACTTATTTGCCTCAAATGGTAGCTACGAGCTAAGCGACAAGCATAGCTTTTTTTATGAAGGTACTTACGCTGCAACAACAACCGTTTCTGAATTAGAGCCATTTCCTTTTGCCTCTGACGACATCTATGCAAATGGCCAAGTACCAATTGAATTTAATGTAAACGGTGAAATATTGCGTAACGCATTTGTACCTGATGATATATATAACGCAGCAACCGACACCGACGGTGATGGTATGCGTGATATCTTTTTTGCAAAGCGCTTAAGTGATATCGGTAACCGTGGAGCACGAGCTGAGCGTGATACATTCCGTTTAGCACTAGGCTTTCAAGGTGAAATAGCAGATGGTTGGTTCTACGATACTTACCATGTATACGGTAAAACAAAAGAGCAGCAAGTTTCTGGTGGTTTAGTTAACGTACAAAGCTTTCGTCAAGGTTTAGAAGCTGTTATCGATAGCCAAGTATCGATAGCCAAGATTTAGATGGTGATGGTATTACTGACGAGGTTATCTGTATCGATGCGACAGCTCGCGGCTTTAACTGTGCGCCTGTAGACATTTATGGTTTTAATTCGTTATCACAAGGTGCTATTGATTTTGTAAGTGCACCTAGCTCTCTTTCAACGTCAGTTGAGCAAGAAATCATTGGTGGTAATATCTCAGGTGATTTATTTGAACTACCAGCGGGTGTTGTAGGCATTGCTGCTGGTTTTGAATACCGCGAAGAATTTTCACGCAGTGAGTTTGATGCTCTACAGCAAGCTGGCCTTAATGCGGGTAATGCAATTCCAGCAACAGAAGGCTCGTTTGATGTAACTGAATATTATGTAGAAGCAAACATCCCCGTGCTTGATTCTGTAACAATGAATGCAGCAGTTCGTTTGTCTGACTACTCAACAGTAGGCAATACTGAAAGTTGGAACGTGGGTGTAGATTGGGAAGTAATGGATAGCTTACGTTTACGTGCTACCCGTGCACGTTCAACACGTGCTCCAAATATCGATGAACTATTTTCTCCACCTTCACAAACTTTCCCAAGTGGTTTAAACGATCCATGTTTAGGTGTTACTAATAGTGGCGGTGGTGCTGCAGGTGATGCTTGTCGTACAGATGTTGGTGTTACAACTAATATCGCCTCAAATGGCGAGTTCACGCTTAACCAGTCTGACTTACAAGGTATTAGTGGTTTTAACCGTGGCAATCAAGATTTAAAAGAAGAAGTTGGTGACTCTGTAACAGTAGGTTTAGTATTTACACCAGAAAATCTAATATCAGGCCTAGACATTACGCTTGATTACTTTGATATCGAAATTACAGATGCAATCGTATCAACACCTCGTCAGTTTATTCTTGACCAATGTTATGGTGGTGGCGATACAAGCTTTTGTGACTTTGTAACTCGTCGTAGTGCGCCATCAGGTAATAATAGTGCTGGTTCACTAGAGTTTATTGACAGTGGTGTATCTAATAGTGGTGGTTTAGGTACAGAAGGTGTTGATTTAACACTAATGTACTCTACTGATATTGGCCCAGGTGCGTTTAGAACTCGCCTTGCTTATACTTACCTAATCGATGGTTATAGCATTCCACTTCTTGGCGCTGATAAAGATGAGTTTGCTGGAGAAATTGGTGCATCAGAGCATAAAGCTAACTGGAACTTTGGTTATAAACTTAACGACTTTGATTTTAACTGGAGCTTAACTTACATTGGCGCTGCAGACTTTGATGATCAATTCTTAAGTGGTTTTGGTATTGCTCCAGGTGGAGTAGGGATTGGTTCAGTGACATATCATGATGTTCAAGCAAGTTACCATATCAGCGATTCAACAGAGCTTTACGCTGGTGCGAGTAACTTATTTGATAAAGAGCCACCACGCATTTTATCGGGTGTGAGCGGTTCAAGTACTGGTACTGAAACAGATGCAGGTACGTATGACCCAATTGGTCAATCATTCTACATAGGTTTTAGAAGTAAATTCTAACCAACAATAACGACACTAATATAGTTACTTAATTAGTAACGTTCACAAAGCCTCAGTATTGCAGGTAACACCGATCAGTTAAGGTATTTTTGATCGGTTGACCGATCTTTTGGTTGCTTCTCACAATACCCTTATCATCTTTTGATTATGAGGGTATTTTTATGCTTAGTCATTGGTTACTTGATACAGATATATTCGCCACTCCTGACTCTTTATCTACATTTCAGAAACATATCCCTCTTGAGTGGATTTCTAATGTGCTCGAGCAGACCGATAAAGCAAGTATTCGCAAACGTAAGTTACCTGCTGAGCTTGTCGTCTGGCTTATCATTGCAATGGGTCTTTTTCGCGACCGCTCTATTAGTGACGTTGTTGAGAAGTTAGATTTAACACTCACTGATACCCTGGGCGATACGGTTGCTCCAAGTGC